>JAJRZX010000032.1 GCA_024275045.1 Deltaproteobacteria bacterium | reverse complement strand
GATACTGCGAGGAGCTCTGCGTCTCCATAGATTTTCGCGCCAACTCAAACTCATCCATTATCGATGCGCCGTCTACCAAGGTCATTGGCGGCAACATGGTAAAGGTCCTCTCATGGTATGACAATGAGTGGGGTTTTTCCTCAAGGATGAGAGACCTTGTAATGTATATTGCCTCAAAGGGTCTGTAAAGCGCCGGCGTGACAACAGGTGCCCTGTCCATGAGTCGTGAAAAAAAGGTTTTTTCGGAAAAAAGCGGAATTTGCAGGATAAAGCAGATTTGTCCTGCGTAAAAGCGGTTTTTACGGTGCAAAAGTGGGTTTTCGTGACGTGAAAGGCGGGTTTTGCGTACTGCGGCCTTTTGACGGAAAAAGGAACAAGGGCTCCTTCTGAGGCCCGATTCTCACAGAGGCGCCAGGTTTAACAAAGAGGGGGTTTTGGTCCCCAAAAAGCACTTTTTTAGCTTAAAAAGTGCTTTTACGTCCGAGAAATTGCCTTTTTCGCTCTAAAGCAAGGATTTGGTCATTCCTGATCTTTCCTTGCGCAAGGTTTCTTCTCTTGAATGTGAAGCGCTTTTGTTATTGACGTTACAGAGTCTTTTCGTATGACCATGGATTAAGACGGCGGGAGGAAAGCCTGATGGAGCCAAGGTACATAGACAAGGTAGATATAAGAGGTAAGCGTGTCTTTATACGCGTTGATTTTAATGTACCCCTTGATAAACACGGCAACATAACCGATGATACGCGCATAAGAGGGGTACTCAGCACCATAAACTACGCCCTTGACGAGAAGGCGCGTGTAATTCTCGCCTCACACCTTGGCAGGCCAAAGGGCAAGCGAGTTCCCGAGATGAGCCTTGCCACTGTTGCAAGACGTCTTGCGCGCCTTATTGAGAGGCCAGTTGTTATGGCCCCGGACTGCGTGGGCCCTGAGACAGAGGCCCTTGTGGCGGATATGAAACCCGGTGACGTACTGCTCCTTGAGAACCTGAGGTTTCACCCCGAAGAAGAACAGAACGATGAGGGTTTTGCCCGCGCCCTTGCCTCTCTCGCTGATGTCTACATAGACGACGCCTTTGCCGTTGCTCACCGCTCTCATGCCTCAAATGTTGCCATAACCAGATACATAAAGACCCGCGCCGCGGGTTTTCTCATGCAAAAAGAGATGACCTACTTTGCCATGGCCATGAACAACCCCGTGCGCCCCCTTATTGCCATACTTGGCGGTAAAAAGATATCAGATAAGGTAGGGGTACTCGTGGCACTCTGCGACCGCGTGGATAAGCTCATCCTTGGCGGCGGCATGGCCCTTACTTTTTTAAAGGCACTGGGTTATGAGATAGGCGCCTCTTTTGCCGAGGACAATGCCCTGGACCAGGCCCGCGCCGTAGTAAAAAAGGCAAAGGAAAAGGGGATAAAACTCTATCTTCCCGTGGACTTTGTAGTATCCACGGACTTTGACGCGGCCAGCGAGACCAAGGTCGTTACCTCGCAGGAGATACCAAAGGACTGGATGGCCCTTGATATAGGACCTGCCACGGTTACGCTCTTCAGCGAGGTCCTTCATAACGCCAAGACCATAGTCTGGAACGGCCCCATGGGCGTCTTTGAGATGGATGCCTTTAGCCGCGGCACATTCGCGCTGGTATCGCGTGTGGCCAACAGCTATGCCCTTACAATAGTTGGCGGAGGTGATACGGATGTTGCCGTACACAGGGCAGGCGAGTATGCCAAGATGAGTTATATCTCCACGGGCGGCGGGGCCTTTCTTGAGATATTAAAAGGCATTGATCTGCCGGGAATAGCCGTGCTTCGCGAGAGTGATAATGGGGCCGAGGCCACTGACGGCAAAGACATGTAAAGCCTGTTCTCACACTGCCGTTATCACGCCCATCCCTGCTTTTACCGTTATTGTTAAGTAAGTCCTGATGTAGTAAGACTTTTGCGCTTTTAAAGAGGGCTTTTGCCCTTAGTCGCTGTAACTTCTTGAAATACATAAAAAAGTAAGATCGTATTTTTTGTTTTTTTGGTTCTGTTATTTAGATGTTTCACGGAAACTAACGGAGGATATTCCGGTGCGTAGACCCATGATAGCAGGTAACTGGAAGATGAACACCACGGCAGCAGAGGCAGAGACTCTTGTAAGGGGGCTATGCTCTCTTGTGGCAGATGTGACTGATGTTGATATTCTCGTTGCCCCTCCTTTTGTTTATTTACAGCTGGTAAAGGCACTTATCGCAGACAGCCCAGTGGCACTGGCCGCGCAGGACATGAGCCCTGAAAAGAGCGGCCCATGGACAGGCGAGGTCTCTGGACCCATGCTTAAAGACGTTGGCTGTACCTATGTTATTATCGGTCACTCGGAGCGCAGGCAGTTTTTCTTTGAGACAGACGAGAGCGTTAATAAAAAGGTTCATGCCGCTCTTAACGAGGGCTTAGCCCCCATAGTATGCGTTGGAGAGACCCTTGAAGAGCGTAAAAAAGGCGTAACCCTCAGCCTCGTTGGCAGACAGGTTAAAAACGGACTCGCAGAGGTTACGGCAGGACACGCCTCTGAGGTTACCATAGCCTATGAACCGCTCTGGGCCATTGGCACCGGGGTTACGGCGTCGCCCGAGGAGGCCGAGGAGGTTCACTCTGCCATTAGAGAGGTACTGAGAGAGCTCTTTGGCGCTGATATTGTCGGGAATATGCGCATATTATACGGCGGAAGCGTAAAACCCGATAACGTAGACGAGCTCATGTCACGGCCCAATATAGACGGAGCCCTTGTTGGCGGCGCCTCACTTACTGCCGAGAGCTTTGCGAGAATAGTGCGGTTTGAGGCAATCTCATAAGCATCTTAGAAAAAGGGACCTCTGTGAGAGGTAATATTATTTCGTACATTGAGATGTGCCAGAAAGAAGGCAGTAATAGTCTCCAGAGAGGTATGAATTTTAGGTTAAGGGGCGGGCATTCTGTTATTCTGATGTCTCTGCGCACCAATGCCCCGTATCAGGATGAGATTCAAGAAGAAGGGACCGTCCTCATATATGAGGGGCACGACGCTGCTAAGCAAAAAGGTGTTCTTAAACCCAAGAAGTTAGATCAACCTGAGTATCGTAAGACAGGCACATTAACAGAAAAGGGGAAATTCCATAAAGCAGCGCAAGGATATAAGGCAGGCACTAAAGGTCCGGATATTGTCAAGGTGTACGAAAAAATCAAATCCGGCATATGGTCTGATAATGGCTTCTTTCACCTTGTGGACTCTTGGATTCAGTCCGATGGCCAGCGCAATGTGTTCAGATTCAAGTTCGTAGCAGTAGAAAATGTGGTAGATGAGAGTACGTCTGAAGATTTGAAAAATCGCGAGGTTGCGCGAAGTCGAATAATTCCCACCGGGGTAAAACTTGCTGTCTGGAAGCGGGATGGTGGTAAATGCGTAACATGTGGTGCAGCCGATGAGCTGCATTTCGACCATATTGTACCCTATTCCAAGGGTGGTACGTCCCTGAAGGTAGAGAATATTCAGCTATTGTGTGCGCGCCACAATCTCCAGCAAAGCGCTAAAATTCAATGATCGCCTTACTGTGTAATAAAATTTTTTAAGGGGTAGGCCTTATAAAACCTGTGACTTTTTCTGGGAGCCCCTCCCAAGAAAGCAAGTATTACAGGGCACGTTTGGTACTTCAAGGATATTTTTTCATGGATTTGTTTTTTATTCTTGCATTTTTCCCTTAAAAAAGTAAAATACAACATTGACCCTTAGAGGGCCTTTTTAATATTTCGTCTATTATAATAAACATTCAACTACTGCGGTGTATATGTTTACAGCGATTATAGTCGTACATGTCCTGGTGAGCATTGTGCTCATAATAACGGTCCTGCTTCAGAGCGGCAAGGGCGCGAGTATTGGCGCCTCTTTTGGCGGCGCCGGGTCCCAGACCCTCTTTGGCAGCGCAGGGCCTGCTAATTTTCTTACAAAGATAACCATTGCAGCAGCCGTAATCTTCATGGCTACCTCCATGTATATGACCCTTTACTCCGGCAGAAGCTCTGTCTCGTCTGTTATGACAGAGGTGAAGAGCGCCGGCAAGGTGAAAAAAGAGGCAAAGGCCGTGAAAAAACCTGTAGCCAAGAAAGAGGCCGTAGAAAAGGCGAAGGCCACAAAGCCGGCACCTGTTACAAAAATTAAAGAGACGGCCCTGAAACCCGCCCCCATAGTAGGTAAGAAGGCTGCTCCCGTAAAAAAAGAGGCGGTAAAGAGCAAGAAGAAGGCTGTTACGAAAAAGGCACCTCCCGCAACACCTGCAAAATAAGGTGTGTGGCAAGTAAGAGAGCCTCTTTCAGCAGTAGAGAGAGGGGGCCCATTGTGCCCGTATACATAGAGCCGGCGAGTGTCCCGCAAGGGTTTTTTATAAACATAGATAGAGCTTTTTGAGGCAGAGGTCAGCCCTGGTCTCGCAAGGTTCTCATAAGTAGCCATAGAAGGCCCGCGAGGGTCATGCCGAAGTGGTGGAATTGGTAGACACGCTATCTTGAGGGGGTAGTGGGGAGACCCATGGGGGTTCGAGTCCCCCCTTCGGCACCATTTGCAAGAGGGGCTATCCATATGGATAGCCCCTCTTTTTTTATACTCTTCATAAGACCCATAATCCGGAATCAGAGACAAAACTTCTTTAATTAACTTTATCCTCATTAGCGGGTTTATTCGCCACAATCAACAAATTTTTTCCTAAGACCCTACCCAATACTCTGTCGCACAACCTGCTAAGGGGAAATATCATGGTATCAAAGAATTTTATGCTTCCTGCGGTGAGGTCACCACTGCAGTTTCCAATTATTTTAAATATAAGTGTAACCAGAAAACCAAGACTATCGATATAGACCGAACGCTCCACCTGAAAACCCGCTGATTCCAGAAGCCTCGTTGCCGCGTTTTTTTCATATCTACGGCAGTGCCCTACTTTTCTGTCCATGGCTGAGAATAAGATGGTAAAAGCAGGGACATAGATTAAGAGTTTTCCGCCGGGCCTTAACTTGGAGTATATTGTCTTTAAGATACGCGAATCATCCTCAATATGCTCTAATACATTTAAGGAATAAATATAATCAACGGACTCGCTCTGTAGTTTTGTGAGATCAGAGAAGACCTTAAAACCGTAACCACATAGTCTCTTGGAGAGTGCTTTATCAGCCTCTACGCATATTACAGAAAAACCAGCTTCTCTCATCTTTAGAGCAAAGTTGCCTATACCGGCCCCCAAGTCCACTGCTGAGCTGCAATTTTGCCCTGTTCGCGCAACCTCTCTCAGTAAAAAATTATTGTAATTTTTTGCCAGAAGCATTAATTCCAGATTATCTACTCCGCTGTAGCCTGTAGCCCTGGAGTTACTTTTCTTCATTACGGTAATACTTGTTTTTTTGCCGTAATACACGGCGAAAAGACTCGGCGGATTCTTTGTGATACTTCAGCACCGTATCAAGGATAAGCCCTACGGAAAAGGTAAGTGTGGAGAGTATGCCAAGGCCTGCGGCCAATACGGCAAGGGGGATGTGGTAGACATATTGGAATCTCAGATAATCCAGCACCGGAAAGATCCCTGCCAGAGCGGTTGCCATTAAGAGCAGGAAACTTATGCCTGAGAAAAAGATAAGGGGCTTGTAGTCCTTAAACAAGATCAGTATAGACTTCAGGATACGATAACCGTCTGAGAACGTATTTAGCTTAGAGGTGCTGCCGGCGGGCCTCTGGGTATATTGAACAGGGAGTTCCTTTATTATTAAGTTCCTTGAGAGGGCCTGAAGCGTTAGTTCCGTCTCAATCTCAAAGCCTGTTGAGGTTAGCGATACGGATTCCACAAAGTCATTAGAAAAAATTCGGTAACCGGAGAGGATATCCGTAAGTTTTGTATTGAATAATTTTGATATTAACATTGCCACAAGACGGTTGCCGAAGGCATGAAACCTTCTCGGCGATGAACTGGCATATGACTCCCTTAGACCAACGACCATATCCGCCCTGCTGCTATCGAGCAGTTCAATGAGGTTATGTACCGCGCCCACAGGATAGGTATCATCTCCGTCGCACATTATATATATGTCTGCCCCAACCTCATCAAACATATGCCTTACAACATTACCCTTACCCTGTCGCGGGGATCTCACAACAATGGCTCCGGCTTTCTCTGCAAGCTCTGCGGTTTTATCTGTTGAATTATTATCAAAGACATATACAAGAGCTGAGGGCAGAGCCTCTTTAAACTCTCTAACCACTCTGGCTACGGTTATCTCTTCATTAAAGCAAGGCAGGATTACTGCAATGCGTTTCTCCTGAAGAATATTTTTTGTATCTGGCCGAGAATCTATCTCACTCATAGGTATTCCTTTATATTCGTGTACATATCAGAGGCGGTTAAAGACCCGAAGCGTTTTCTGTAACTCTCCTGACATCGCAGAGGAATATACCCACATCAAGGTTAGAGCTCACATGCCTGCAGCTTTTCTCTACTACAAAGAGGCCGTAAGCCCTCATGTCCGTATCAGCAGGCGCCACCTCGTTTAAATCACAGAGAAGATAAATAGGAGGACTCTGCCTTGATAACAGGGCACGTATCTCTTTTTCCAATCTTGTTTTTCTCTGCGGACCGTTAAACCAGCTCTTGAACCTGACAAAACGAAAGTCCGGATTGAAAAAAGGAATCATATAACCCAGGGCGTGTTTGCCGTCAAGGAGCACAAGAGGGTTACCCGTATACTCTGTCTGCTCACTTAATGGTATCTTAACACCGAAAAAATCATCTTTCCAGAATACTCTGCCCCAATTTGGAATTTTAGAGGTATAAACTATAGCGAGTAAGAGGCTTGTGATAATCAAGGTCCTGAGCAAGCGGCCTTTAAATGTATGTAAAACAATTAGGGCTATCAGAATAGGGGCTAATGCCTCAAGGACTATTATGTACCTGTATATGGAGAACATGGACTGCCAGACAGCGTACGATGTTACGTAAAAGGTAAGGAGGAAGATTAGGAGTGGCCCTGTCTGAGAGGAGGTCCGAGCTGGACTTGGTGTAAGTTTTTTATTGTATATTAAGAGGATAATACCTCTTGATATTACGTACGCTGTTAATATGTATAATATCGCATAGCGGATATCTCTTAACAAAACCTCGGAGGTGCGCAGCTGCGGGGTGGCCAGATAAAAGGGATACAGAAAGGTCTCGGTTAAATTTTTTGGTAAAAACCTCCGGTCCGCGAAATTCTGGTATGCGTAATATGGCGATTTAAATATCTTGTTATAAAAAGGGAACAACGGACTATGGAATTTGTCCCACATTATAAACATCCAGTACCCTGATGAGATTAAAAGCCCGGCAATGGCGCCAAGGGGCCACAAGATAGCCGTTAAGATACGGGCTCTCCACGTTCTTGCGCTGATAATCAGAGCGACAATCATGCCTATGCCGAATACGGCTGCGTATAATTTTAATCCAATAGCAAAACCCATGAGTATGGAGCCGAACAGTACTGGCAGCGGTCTTAATGCAGGGGGGGAATTCTCGTCTTGATACAAGCCTCGTATTGTCAGCAGTACTGCGCCAAGCAAAAAAATGCTGAGCAAAGTATCATTAAAAACAGTCCCTAACTCAGATATAAAACCCGGCCCGTATACTCCGGTAACGGCACATGCCAGGGAGAGTATTTTTTGTTTTATACGGCCTGCAAATCTGAAAACTTTCTCCGCGATAAGATATATGAGCCAGAGATTAATACCGTGAACAGCGCCCATTATGAACCCGACCCACCTGGCACTGAGATGTGTGACGAGAAAGTAAAAAAGGAAATCCATTAATGGATTAAGATATGTCTGTATATATGCCGCAGCGTAATCAAAGCCGATACGTCCATGTAGGAGGGCGTAAACATTGTAGAAATGATAATTTTTTAAGTCCCAGTTCGCGTCCTGTCCCAGGTAAAGCGATAGCACCCCTGAGGCCAGCATGCTGATAATCAGAACAAGGGTATTAAAATTACAGAGAGGCAGACGTTTCAATCCATTACTCCACATAACCGGGTTATATTAAGAAAACCTGTAATTTTTTCGAAGCCTTGTAGCCCGTAAACGGCAGCGTGTACACTTTTTTCGCCTCACCCCTGCGTATTTTGTTAATCACTTTCTTGTATCTGATTCTAAACATTCGAAAGAGAAGCGCAGTGAAAGACAAAAGCATTTAGAGGTGATATCTCTGAGGTTATGAATTTTTCCCGCCTTATGCATAGGAGTAATTTTATTCTTCCAGGCCCGGTGAAAAGGATTATATCAATCTTTGAATTCCCTGAGAAGTGCTTTCTAATAAGCGCACCCTTTATTCGCTCTCCTGCTTCTACCTGTAACGTGAGTTACGCATGGGCAAGGTAATGGTTACAGTTGAGGGGGTATGGTCGCGACTTTGCACTTACCATTAAAATAAGAGTTGGAAGTTCGCCGAGGGGGTATGACCTTATCAGGCAGCAGAGATACAGAGTGAGGTAAGAGTTTTCTTACAGGCAGAGCCCCTGCAAGAGGCCGTATTAAAGAGAGCCGCGTACGCAGGAATAATGGTGGCGGTGGGTGGACTCGAACCACCGACAAAGGGCTTATGAGACCCCTGCTCTGGCCGCCTGAGCTACACCGCCATTATGTATGGAAGAAAAGCCGTATTATATAATCTACGGCAGAGAATTGGTAGGATTTTTTTACTTCTTTTATAATGCCCCCGTAAAGAGCCGGGCTCTTACGGCTTTGCGCCTTAATTAGCTCTTCTTTTTCCCTCATGGGTTGATATCGTATATGAGCAGATAGCTCTTCGGGCTTGGGGCGATAATGCTTTTATCCTGCTGTACGATCATTACGAGCTTTCGGCCGCTATGGCCATCAAGGTCGACAATAAGAAAGTCCGCTATATAACCGTTTATCTCACGGGTGCGCCAGTTCTCGGTAAGGAACTCGCCGTCCCAGGTAAGGCTCAGTATGGTCCCGCCGGAGTAGGACTTAAAAACCCTTGCGTAGCGTTTAAAAAGCCCCTCTGCACGGCTCTGTCTTACGATAAGCTCATCAACTCCGTCGCCGTTGGTGTCCATGTGCAGCAGCGGCCTCTCTACATCTATGTAGCGGTATGTATCGGCCCCGGAGGTGTCTTTATTAAACTCAATGCGGTGCATGGTCCCGCCGTAATACTCCTTGCTCTTCCACTGCTCGGCCCAGCCTTTTTTCTTTCTCTTAAATACGATAAGACGCCCCTCGGAATCATAGGCCAGGAGATCTTCCTCAGATGTATCATTGGAGTTAAAGTTCATGTATGTGAAGTTGTAGAGGTTCACCTTTGGGGGGAGTTTCTTTATATAGGTCTTGCTCTTTACGAGCCTGGTGCCCTGTTTTTTCATAATATCAATACTGCCGTAAAAACCATCGGAGCCCCTGAAGCCTTGCCCGAAGAGCAGAGGCGTGCCATCGGGACCGGCCCCGGCGCGCAGCAGCCAGCCAATGTTTTTATGGGTTATCTTGTAGGTGCTGCCCGTGTACTCAAGCTCAAGGCTTGCTGCTCGTAGATGCCTGAGCCCTGAGATATATACCTCGGCCTTACCGTCACCATCGGTATCAATAACACTTACGGAGACAAACTCCAGCCCCGCGGTTGCCTTTATCTCCTGTATAATACGAAGGTCCTTGTCCTCTGCCACTGCTATTTTTAATGAGGTCTTCTCAAGGAGAAAGAGTTCTTTTACGTTGTTGCCGTCAAGGTCCCCGGCGGCCATGGATATGAATTGCCCTTTTAGCAGGCTGCTTTTCCAGAAAGACGGGGCCTTTTCTTTTTTCTCTGCCTTTACTGCGGGTTTTATAATCACAGACGGTGCAGGTGCAGGGGCAGCGACAGCGGGTACCGGTGGCAGAGGTATGCTCGGGGTTACAGGGACCTTTGCTGAGACAGGGGCCTCCGGGTTAAAATGGTGTATTACTTCTTTTGATAGATTATCCACAAGTCCCACTATGGAGTCCGTGTTTGGTCCGGTTGAGGAAAAGCCTTTAATCTTGCCGCTCCTTACATCAAGGAGGCTTGCGTCAAGGCTTACGGCCTTTCCGATAAGCGTGAGGCTGCCGTAGAGGACATAATCCATATCCAGTTTTTTGCCAAGGTCTTGAGCTGCCTCAGGGGTTATTTCCTTGTCCTTTACCTCTGCAAGGGCCTTTTTCAGCCTGTCACCCCGAAGTATTGTAATATCCTCACCTGCTCCAAGGCGCGAGGTTAGCATATCGGCAAGTGCGTCTCGCAAAAACCCCATATCCGCTGCGGAGTGAACATTCCACGGCAGTACGGCTACTTTTTCAGTTGCGCTGTATACCGATGCCGGCGCTGCGGCCATAAAGACGATAAGCAGGGCGAGGGTAAAAAACCCTCTAAATCTATCTGTTCTGAGGATTGATAACATTTATAAACCTTTTTTTACTGAGAAGTTGTCTCTCCGGTGGAAGTTGTCTTTCATAAAACTTCAGTGTATCCAGACCTTTAATTGCCGGTGAGCCTGTAAAGCAGGAGCCGTTCTACAACGCGGCCCTTGCCAAGGTGCTCTTCTGCTATCTCCGCCACATCCTCGGGGGTAACATTTTTGTACCAAACGCCATCGGGGTAGATAACCACGGCAGGAGAAAACTCGCCTACCTCAGAGGTCTCCTTGCAGACTTTCATGCAGGCGCACCTTGTTATCTTCAGGTCCTTGCCGTTACTGCCTTTTAAGAGATGCTTGAACTCATCGAGGACCTTGCTTGATTTTTTGCCCCCGCACCTCTTGCCCTCGCATATGAATATATGGTGCCTGAATGGTTTCATGGCAATACCTCTGATATTTAAAAAATGGAGCCTTTTAAGGAAAAATATCTTTAAAGGTAATCCTTATTCGTATTATATTGTAGTAAGTAAAGCAAGGTTTTTTTATTTCAGGGTCTTCTGAAGAGAAATATACAGTATTGGGCCGGGGTTTTGTGAAGAGCGGCGAGGGGGAAAAAGATGGCTTTAGAGGCAGGGGACGGCGGGACTCTTGAAAGAGAGGGCACCGGTGCTTGCGGTAAGGGGGATGGTCCGTGTGAAGCGGGCGCTCTCCTTAAGGAAGATGCCTCTCCAAGAGATGACGAGGGGGCGCTATCGGGGGTGCACAGGCTGAGAGAGCTGAGCAGAGTGCCGCCGGGGGCGCGGCACTCTAAGTGGTCGAATATGCTCATTCACGGTGATAATCTCCGTGCACTTGAGGCCCTTACTGCGCAGATGAAGAGAGGGCGCATAAAAAACGCTGATAATACAGATGGCGTACGGCTCATTTATATTGACCCGCCCTTTGCATCGGGGCAGAGTTACCGCGATGCAAAGGGCCGCCTTGCCTATGGAGACAAACGCAAAGGTGATGATTTTATCGGCTTCATCTCCGCAAGGCTTACTCTCTTAAGAGAGCTGCTCTCAGAGGACGGGTCCATATACCTGCACCTTGACTGGCGCATGGCCCATTACCTTAAGGTAATCATGGACGAGGTCTTTGGCGCGGAGAATTTTCTTAATGAGATTATCTGGAGTTACGGAGGGCGCGGGGCAAAGTCTGTAGCGCGCCAGTTCTCGCGAAACCACGATACTATTCTCCTTTACAGGAAAAAAGATCATATATTCAACCCCGTGGTTGTAGAGAAAAAGATACCCCGGTCCAGCGGCGGGTATCGCCTTGATGAGAATGGCCGCTGGTTCAAGACAGCGCCTCGCGGTGATTATACGGATAAGTCCATAGAGCGCCTTGAAAAAGAAGGGCGCATATACAGAACGCGTACGGGAAGTATACGCATAAAATATTTCCTGAGAGAAGAGAAGGGTTTTCTTATTGAGGAAAAACGCGTAGGCGATGTCTGGGATGATATACCCGATGCCATGCATATGGGGGTAGAGGAAAAAACAGGTTACCCCACGCAGAAACCCGAGGCCCTGCTGCGGCGTATTATATGCGCTTCCAGCGGCCCCGGTGATATTGTGCTTGACGCCTTTGCGGGCTCTGGAACGGCCTGTCTGGCGGCGCAGAAAGAACGCAGGCGCTGGATAGGTATTGATTCAGGCGCGCTTTCCCTTGAGACAATAAAGAGCCGCCTTGAACGAAGTTTTTTCAGTTGCGCAAAGGCCCGAAGGTCAGGAGAAGATTCCTTTGCCGGCGTTATTACTCCTTATACTCTTTTTCACGTGGATTAATGGTCCCGCCGAGGAGGGCGCACGGGGGGCGTCCCATCACGGGCCTTGCCTCATGCCTTACAAAGGGATACAATCAATCGGTCTTACTATAAATACGGGAGAGGTTATAAATGGCAGATGATTTTAAAAGAGCGCTGAACAACAGGGCCCTTGTCTTTGACGGCTCCATGGGCACCATGCTGCAGAAGCTGGGGTTAAAACCCGGGGGCTGTCCCGATGAGCTGGTTCTTACGGACCCGGAGATGATATTAAACGTGCACAGGCAGTATCGCGAGGCCGGTGCTGATATTATTACCACCAATACCTTTGGCGGCAACAGGTTTAAGTTAAGGGAATACGGCCTCGGGGATAGGGTCTCTGAGATAAACCAGAAGGCCGCACTTCTTGCGAGAAAGGCCGTGGGCAGTGATGGTTTTGTGGCAGGAGACCTGGCGCCAACAGGGGCATTTTTAGAGCCCGTGGGGGATCTTTCCTTTGACGAGGCCCTTGAAATCTTTACCGAGCAGGCAGGGGCCCTTGCCGAGGGCGGGGCAGACCTTGTTATTATAGAGACCATGATGGACATTCGCGAGGTAAAGGCCGCCATAATGGCTGCAAAGGAAGTTGGCCTGCCCGTAGCCGTTACAATGACATTTGACGAGACCATGCGCACGGTGCTGGGCACCTCACCTCAGGCCTTTGCCATTATGGCAGGGGCCCTTGGCGCGGATATTATCGGCGCCAACTGCTCACTGGGCTCAGAGGGCATCTTAAAGGCCGTTACCGCCATGTCCGCTGTGACGGATACCCCTCTTATGGCTCAGCCCAACGCGGGTATACCCTTTCTTGATGATAAGGGCGAGACTCTCTTTCCCGACTCCCCCGGTGAGATGGTTGCTTTTGTCCCTGATTTTGTCAGGGCGGGCGTACGCATCTTTGGCGGGTGCTGCGGCACTACTCCAGCTCATATAAAGGCTGTTGGAGGGGCCTTCAGGGCAGAGACCCCTGTGGTGAGAGAGAAAAAAACCTTTGGGGCCCTATCGAGCAGGACGGATTTTACTCTTTTTGGAGCCAATGAGCCCCCTATTATAATAGGCGAGAGGATAAACCCCACGGGGAGAAAGTCCTTTGCCGGAGAGATTAGGGATAGAAAGATTTCACGGATACGTCAGGAGGCGCGCGAGCAGAGTGATGCCGGCGCGCATACCCTTGATGTAAACGTAGGCGTACCCGGGGTGGACGAGGTAAAGTCTATGACCATGGCCGTCTTTGCCGTTAACGAGAACTCTACCCTGCCACTTGTAATAGATTCATCAGACCCCGCTGCAATGGAGGCCGGTCTAAAGGCCGTTGACGGCCGCGCCCTTGTTAATTCCATTAGCGGAGAGGCGAAAAAACTCGATATAATACTGCCACTTGCGGCAAGGTACGGGGCCGCGGTTCTGGGCCTTACCCTTGATGACAGCGGCATTCCAGATACTGCCGAGGGCCGCCTGAGGGTAGCAGAACGCATACTGAAACGCGCCCTTGCCGTAGGGCTTAGAGCTGAGGACATTATAATAGATTGCCTTGCCATGACAGTCTCCGCGGTGCCCGAGAGCGCCCTTGCAACGCTTGAGGCCATAAGGCTTGTAAAAAAAGAGCTTGGCCTTGCTACCGTCCTTGGGGTAAGCAATATCTCATTCGGCCTCCCTGCGCGTGGGCTTATAAACTCCCACTTTTTATCCATGGCCATAGCCGCGGGTCTTGACTGCGCTATTATCAACCCCAAGACCACGGCAATGATGGACGCCTACTACTCCGCCTCTGTGCTTATTAATAAAGACGAGAGGGCAGAGAGGTTTATCAGCTACGCTGCCGTGCGGACCGAGTCAGTCTCAAAACCCGCTGATGGAGGAAAAAAGACCGCTGATGCCGTATCTACAGAGGCACCGAGAGAGATTAATGGAATTAAGGATGAGCTGAAGTACGCTATTATTGACGGCGACAGGGAAAACATCGTCGCCCTTGTGGAAGAGGCACTGGGGCAGGGCCTTGAGGCCATGGATATCAGCAATAACGGGTTAATCGCGGGACTTAACGAGGTGGGAAAGCTCTTTGCATCAAACAGGTACTTTTTACCGCAGGTAATGTTATCGGCAGAGACCATGAAGAGGGCCTTTGCGAGGCTGAAAAAAGAGTTTAAGGAAAAGACCGGCCCCAGCCTGGGGCGTGTGCTTCTCGCCACGGTTGAGGGGGATATTCACGATATCGGCAAGAACATCGTAGCTATTTTGCTTGAGAACCACGGTTTTGAGGTCATTGACCTTGGCAAGAACGTACCCACGGAGCGGATTCTTGAAGAGGCCGTAAAACGTAAAGTGGATATAGTGGGCTTATCCGCTCTTATGACCACTACGGTGATGGAGATGGATAATATCATAAAGAAGTTACGGGAGAAGGGCATAAAGGTAACGACTATAGTAGGCGGGGCCGTTGTTACCGAGGAGTTCTCTAAAAATATCGGCGCGGATGAGTTTGGCTGCGATGCCCTCAGTGCCGTGGAAAAACTAAAAAAACTTATGGAAGAAAAAGCATGAGCGCAAAGGTGGAAAAAGCCTGCTTTGCTGCCGGTTGTTTCTGGCACGTTGAGCTTGCCTTTAGCAGGGTAAAGGGCGTGCTCTCAACAAGGGTGGGTTACACCGGGGGCTGGTCCGAGGACCCCTCTTACGAGGATGTGTGCTCAGGAGGTACGGATCACGCGGAGGCGGTTTTAATAACCTTTGACCCTGATGTGGTTGATTTTACCTCGTTACTCAATACCTTCTGGTCTATTCACGACGCTACTACCCTTAACAGGCAGGGCCCGGACGTGGGCACGCAGTACAGGTCGGCTGTGTTTTATTTTAATGAGGAGCAAAAGCAGGCGGCCGAGACCTCGAAAAAAGAGATGGATGAGGCCGGAGAGTGCGTAGACCCCATTGTTACGGAGATAAGCCCTGCCCGCTCCTTTTACCCCGCAGAGGAGTATCATCAGAAGTACCTTGAGAAACGCGGCATGGGAGAGTGTTGAGAGAGATCTTTTGCTGCCATATTCAATGGTTAGCCTTTCATAAACTATGATATAATGATTATACAAAGAACGTCTTTTTCAGATGGGCGGGAAACTATTTAACAGGTGGAGTTTGATGAGAAAAGAGAAGTTTAGAAATATAGCTATTATAGCCCATGTTGACCACGGCAAGACTACGCTCGTAGACGCCATGCTCGCTCAGAGCGGAACCTTTCACGTGCATCAGGAGGTGGCCGATCGTATCATGGACTCCATGGACCTTGAGCGTGAGCGCGGTATAACCATTACCGCTAAAAATACAGCCATTTTTTATGAGGATGTAAAGATAAACATAGTGGACACTCCCGGGCATGCGGATTTCGGCGGCGAGGTGGAGCGCAGCCTCAACCTTGTGGACGGTGTCATGCTCCTTGTGGACGCCAGCGAGGGTCCGCTGCCTCAGACGCGTTTTGTCCTGAAAAAAGCCCTTGCAAGAGATCTGCCCGTTATCCTGCTTATTAATAAGATAGACAGGTCTGATGCCCGCATAGAAGAGGTGGTGAGCGAGGTCTACGACCTCTTTATTGACCTTGACGCATCTGAGGAGCAGATAGAGTTTCCCATACTCTATACCAATGCCAAGGCAGGCATCTCCCACAGAGATCTCACCGACGGATCTACGGACCTTACCTCTCTTTTTGAGACCATCCTCAGTGAGGTGCCGGGTCCCGTGGCTGATGATAATGAGGTGGCGCAGTTTCTCGTAACCAGTCTCTCATACGACCCTTACGTGGGGCAGGTGGCCATCGGCAGGCTCAGCAGCGGCTTTCTTGAGATGAATCGCGCCTACGCCCTTTGCGCGAAAGACGGCATAAGGCGCGGCGTAAAGCTATCTGCGCTTTATACCTTTACGGGATTAAGCAAGACGCAGGTAGAGCGCCTTGAGGCAGGAGACATCATAGCCGTTGCCGGCGTGGATAATGTGAAGATAGGAGATACCATAAGCTCCAATGACAATCCCAGGCCGCTGCCTCGAATCATAGTTGACGAGCCCACGGTCTCTATGATTTTTTACGTAAATAACGGCCCCTTCGCAGGGCGCGAGGGCAAGTTTCTCACCTCGCGGCACATAAAGGACAGGCTTAATAAAGAGGTGCTGGGCAATGTCTCCATTGAGGTAAAGGAGACTGAGCGCGCCGACGCCTTTGAGGTCTTTGGCCGCGGCGAGCTGCAGATGGCCGTGCTTATAGAGACCATGCGTAGAGAGGGTTACGAGCTCATGGTCTCAAAACCCCGTGTCATCACAAAGGAAGAGAACGGCAAGGTAACAGAGCCGCTGGAGCGCGTTTTTATTGATACCCCCGAGGATACAACGGGCGTCATTATCGAGAAGTTAGCCGTGCGCAAGGGCAGGATGACCAATATGCAGAACCACGGTCATGGCCGTGTAAATATGGAGTTTCTTATCCCGTCGCGGGGTCTTATTGGTTTCAGGTCTCAGTTTCTAACAGATACCAAGGGCGCGGGAATTATGAATCGCCTCTATGAGGGGTACGCCCCTTGGTTTGGTGCAATCCCGCAGCGCAACAGCGGTGCCCTTGTTGCCGACAGGGACGGTAAGGTAACGACTTACGCAAGTTTTGCCATGGTTGACAGAGGCGAGCTCTTTGTAAAGGTCACCACAGAGGTCTATGCCGGCATGGTCATAGGGGAGCGGAACCGTTCTGATGACCTTGTAGTAAATATTACCCGTGAGAAAAAACTTACCAATATGCGCGCCGCAAGCTCTGACGCCACGATGACGCTTCTGCCGCCGCGCCTATTATCGCTTGATCAATCCATTGAGTTTATAGCAGAGGACGAGCTCGTAGAGGTTACGCCCGCGAGCGTGCGCATTAGAAAACGTGAGCTTGATGCCGCGAAAAGGGCCTCTGCAAAGAAAAAAGCGCAGTACGTCTGAGCTCGTGTGTGTCTCGGGACGGGGTGAGTGTTAAGGGTTATGAGGCAGCCCAAAGGCGTCTTGAACCTTACATAGACAAGGGAGGCCGGTATGATAAAGCGACTGGATAGAGGCGGCGGTAATGTAATTGGTTTCGAGCTCAGCGGTAAGCTTCACGATGATGACTACAAGGTGCTTGTCCCGGAGGTGGAGGCCGTTATCAAGAGAGAGGGCAATGTGCGTATCCTGCTCTTTCTTGTGGACTTTAAGGGCTGGGACCTGCACGCGGCATGGGATGATATGAAGTTCGGGGTAAAGCACTGCCGCGAGTTTGAGCGCATTGCCATTGTGGGAGATAAGAACTGGGAAGGGTGGATGGCCAGGCTCTCGGCTCCGTTTACATCATCGGGTTCACGGTTTTTTGGTACTGATGAGCTGGAAGACGCCTGGGCCTGGATAAGCGGTGAGTGATAAAGGGTAGTGGCCATACACGGAGCGTGGGGCTGAAGCGTGACTGAGTGACCCCGTAACCCGGGTGTTGAAAGTGCGCGGTTATTTCAGCGCTTGCGGGTGCATGGTCTTATCAGCCTCGGGGATTTTAAAAGGGTATATATCAAGTGGCAATAGAGAACATATCCGTATTAATAGGCACTCGGCCTGAGGCCATAAAATTAATGCCTGTAATAGATGCCCTTAAAAAATCAGGGATAAATACCTCTGTCTTTATAACGGGGCAGCACCGTGAACTCCTTAGCCCCATACTTGCTGAGCTTAATATACCCTGTACTCTGAACATGGAGCTCATGGCGGAGAACCAATCACTTACGGCCCTCTCTGCGCGGATACTGGTTGCCATGGAAAGGGTTCTTAAAAAGCACGGGACAGACCTCTTGATTGTGCAGGGTGATACCACATCTGCGGCCATGAGCGCTCTGGCCTGTTTTTACGCAGGCGTAAAAGTAGCCCACGTTGAGGCGGGGCTTCGCACCAACTCAAAGCGAAACCCATTTCCAGAGGAAGTAAACCGCAGGCTCCTGGCCAGTCTTGCGGATATTCATTTTCCTCCAACACCGGGCGCCGAAGAGAATCTCTTGGGCGAGGGCATAGAGGCGGAGTCTATTCATATGGTGGGTAATACCGTGGTTGACGCCCTGTATTACGCGCGAGATACTCTGCTCCCCGGGTTAACCCCTGATGAGGAGATACAAAAAACTCTTGCCGCGGGGCGTGAGATTATACTGGTAACAGGGCACCGCCGCGAGAGCTTTGGCGCTGACCTTGAGTCAATATGCAGAGGTCTGCTCTCCATTGCCGAGACCTATGCGGATAAGGTAGAGATTATCTACCCCATTCACCTTAACCCCAATGTGCGCGAGAAGGTGTTGCCCATGCTCTCGTCCACAAAAAATATACGCCTTATTGAGCCCCTCTCTTATCTGAGGTTTATTGAGGCCATGTTAAGCGCCAAGTTTATTATAACCGATAGCGGAGGCGTGCAGGAAGAGGCCGCGGCCCTTGGCATACCAGTGCTTGTTACGCGCCGCACATGTGAGAGAGCCGAGGCCGTTGATGCCGGGGTATCGCAGCTTGTGGGCCCCTGCCGGGATAAGATTTTCAAGGCCGCGGAAGAGCTCCTTACAGATGCCTCTGCTTATAAAAAAAGGGCACACCCAACAGATGTCTTTGGAGACGGTCATGCCGCAGAGCGTATAGTGGCGGTGCTGAAGAGTTATGGTAATGATAATTAATACTCGTGGAATAATATTATTATGAGACGAACAAAACGAAAAGTATACGTTGTGCTTCCTGCCTATAATGAAGAGGCGCGTATAGGAAAGCTCCTTGACTCAATAGATGAGGCCATGAGTGAGGCAAGGCTGCTGCATGAGATAATAATTGTTGAGGATGGAAGCTCTGATAAGACCGCAGAGGTAGTCAGGGAATGCGCCAAAAATATGCCTATCTTCATGAGGCAGCATGAGACAAATCTTGGTCTTGGCGCCACCATAAGAGACGGCTTGTATGCTGCTGTTGAGAGAGCCGGGTCGCGTGATATTATTATCACAATGGATGCCGATGATACGCATCTGCCCGGGCTTATCCTGCGCATGGTTAGAATGATATCAGAGGGCCGCGACGTGGTTATAGCCTCAAGGTACCAGCCCGGGGCCAGAACAATCGGCGTGCCGCTGCTGCGGAGATTTTTGAGCTACGGAGCCTCTGTGCTCTTTCGTATATGCTACCCTACTCTGGGTGTTAAGGACTTTACCTGCGGGTACCGTGCCTATCGAGCAGAGGTGCTCAAGGAGGCCATCTCAAGGTACGGCGATGAGTTTCTGGATCAGGACGGCTTTCAGTGCATGGTGGATATCCTCTTGAAACTTTCCAAGATGAACGTGGTCTTCGGCGAGGTTCCCATTATTCTCAGATACGACCTCAAAGAAGGGGAGAGCAAGATGAATATAACAAGCACATCAAAAAAGACTCTATTGCTGCTCTTTAAGAGAAGGTTTGGTATATAATATTGGCGACCAAAGGTTTCTTCGAGGAAGAATATTATAAGAAGTTTTATAAGAACTACGAGTCTCAGAACCCTCCTGCCAAGATGGCCTTTTACCGCGCTCTGGTGCAGTCTGCTGTTAAGGACAACCCCGCGCCACGCATCTTAGAGGCTGGCTGCGCCTTTGGAAAGTTTCTCTCCTCTCTGGACCCGGGCTGGCAGAGATACGGGTTTGATATAAGCGAGTTTGCCGTAGCAGCCGCATTCAAGATTATACCTGATGTAAAGCTTGCCGTATCATCCCTTCCCAATATACCTTTTGATGGGCCATTTGATGTTGTAGTCTCCTTTGATGTCCTGGAACACGTACCAGACCTTGAAGAGGCCATACTTGCCGTAAGGTCAAAACTCAGTTCCTCGGGTTATTTCATCTTTGTGGTTCCCGTATACGACGGCCCAACGGGCCCTATTATAAGGGCCCTTGATAAAGACACCTCCCATCTTCATAAAGAGTCCCGTGCTTTCTGGTTAGACCTTGTTGGCAGGCATTTTAAGGTTGAGTCCTGGTGGGGTATATACAGGTTTTTATTTCCCGGGGGGTATTATTTTCACAGACCCACGCGGCTGCTGAGAGGCTTTACGCCTGCCATAGCCGTTGTGGCCCGTATGAGTTAATTAAGTAAGGCCCTCATGTATGCGTGGAGGTCTCTGCTGCTTATACAAAGAGATAATTAGACCATGATTGAGATCTGGAAAAAAAATTCCATAAGCAGCAGAGCCGAGTGGGGGGCTGCGATTCTCCTTACCGTACTTATTGTCTATCTGCACGTTACTTTTTTGCGGTATGCTGGCGCCTTCTGGCGGGATGAGATTAACAGCATTGATATCGCCTCCCTGCCCTCGCTCTCGGCCATCTGGGCTACTCTTCACCTTGATTCATTCCCCCTGCTCTCAACCCTGCTCATACGTCTCTGGTCTGCCACGAGTTGGGGGGCAGGCGAGTTTGGCCTTAGGTTACTTGGCTTTCTCGTGGGCCTTGCTATTATCGCGGTCATCTGGTTTGACGCCTTTATATTCGGGCGCCGCGCGCCGCTAATCGCTCTGGCGCTCTTTGGTTTCAGCTCACTCCTTGTGCGCGTAGGTGATTCCATCCGTCCCTACGGGCTTGGTATCTTTCTTATCCTCCTTGCCTTTGGGCTCATATGGAGGGTGGTGGAATCCCCCACCCCAAGGCGCGTCATGGCCGCAACCCTTGCATCTATCTTAAGCGTACAGTGTCTATACACCAACGCCTTTTTAATACTGGCAATTATTATCGGCGCCGTGGCGGTAACACTAAGAAGCCGTCTCTTGAAGAGGAGCATACTCTTGGTTGGCATCGGGGGTATCTCTGCGCTCTCGCTTGTGCCATATCTGGGTACGATCCAAAAAGCCGGGCAATGGATTCCCCTTACGCATAAACCCACTACTTACAGGCTTATATGGGATGTTCTCTCAAAATATACCCTGGGTTTTGCAAGTGGATATATAACGATTACATGGTATGTATTATTTGGTCTTGGGATTTTTATAGCTGTTCGTAAAACAGTAACGCGCAAAAATCTTCACGGAGCCGAGGCCGATAGAAGCCTTTTTCTTGCGGTTGTCATGCTGGCGGCCACTCTTATATTTTTTGTTCTGTATAAGAACATGCAGGCCTCTCCTTTTCCCCGGTATTTCCTTACCCCCATGGCTGTGGTAGCCGTAGCCCTTAACGGACTGATTGGGAAAAAGAAAGACCTCTGGGCTCTTGGCCGTATCGTAGTTATTCTATTTATTGTGGTACTTACATTCAAGGTTGTTACAGATGACGTTCGTACTCGTCAGACCAGTGTGGATCTTGTGGCGGAAAAGCTTGAGGCTGTGGTCTCAAAAGATGACATGATCCTTGTGAGCCCGTGGTTTTACGGCGTTGCTTTTCAGAGGTATTACAACGGCGCGGCACCATGGATGACCCTGCCGCCCTTAAAGGATCTGAGCATACACAGGTATGATTTACTTAGAGAACAGATGGTTGCAGCAGACCCAAATCGTGATGTTATTGATGGGATAGGCGCTACGCTTAGAGGCGGCGGCTCGGTCTGGCTTATAGGAAACCTGGCTCTCGACCTTTATGAGGGTATGGCGATGCCTCCTCCGCCTCCTCCGGCCCCTAACGGGTTAAGGGGCTGGAAGCGTGGTTTTTATTTATGGAACTGGAGGGTGGAGTCATTACTGTATTTTATGGCATCGCGGGCATCGTTCTATCAGGAGCGATTTGTTGTGCCGCGGTCCATGCGCGTTAACCCCTATGAGAGGCCCCGCGTCCTTGAGGTCTGGGGCTGGCGCGAGAAGCAGTAAGACCAAAGCATTGCTCTCGTTACTTTTCGGCTTTTTTTTGGCTCACCATTTAAGTAGAGGATTTTTAATTAAAGAGCGCTCTGCCCTCTAAGGTTCTCGAAGGGGCCGCGGAGGTATTTTTTCCTTGCCTCTCCACTCTGCTCCGGCCACGGGACTTCTGTCTCTCACCCTTGCTTGCAAATCTCTTTTCCGTTAAACTTATTCTCCTGCCCTTTATCTCCTGTTCATGCGCCTCTGCCGCCCTTTCTCTCTCTTGCGGGGCTTACCTTTACTTTTCTTCCCCCCATTATCATCTCGTTAATGGAGCTTATGACAAGCTCTGCCACATTGGATGGAACCTCAACAAAGCTGAACTTATCAAAGAGCGATATCTTGCCGATGTTTCTTCCCGGAATACCTGTTTTTTCCGAGATGGTACGAACCATGTCCCCTACTTGAATCTTGTCTTTTCTGCCTATGGTAAGAAAGAGGCGCGTAGTGCCGCCGCCGGAGCGGTCGCGCGGGGCATTGGGCGCGCTTATGTTCTCCACCTCAAGCTCGCCTGCGCTAAAGCGCAGGGCCGCGGCAGCTACCTCCATGGGGTCGTACTCATCCATTAATGTCTCCACAAGGGGGATGAATTCTCTGTGTTTACCGGATCTTATAACCTCCTCCACATCAGAGGCAATGACTTTTTCTCTTGCCTCTCGAACCTCGGCCCTTGTTGGCAGCTTGCCCTTCTGTATCTTTGTACGCGCGCTTCTCTCAATAACTCGAAGCTGCCTGTACTCTCTGGGGGTGACAAAGGTAATGGCAATGCCGCATTTACCGGCCCTTCCCGTGCGGCCGATTCTGTGAACATAGGCATCGGGGTTCTGCGGTATGCTGTAGTTTATAACATGGGTAACGTCGTTTATATCAAGGCCGCGCGCTGCCACGTCTGTGGCAACAAGTATATCTATGGCGCCGGACTTGAACTTTCGCATCATCTCGTCCCTGAAGGACTGAGTGAAATCGCCGTGTATGGCCCCGGCCTCGTAACCCAGGCTCTTGAGTTTACCTGATAACTCGTCTACCTCTCTCTTTGTGTGGCAGAATATGAGCGTAAGGGCGCTCTCCTGTACATCCAGTATTCGGGTGAGGGCCTTTAGCTTGTCGGACTCGCGCACTTCAAAAAAGACCTGTTTTATCTTGGAGACAACAAGGTTTTTTGTATCAACGCGTACCTTCTCCGGGGACTTCATGTATTTTTTTGATATGCGCACTATCTGATCCGGCATTGTGGCGGAAAAGAGCAGGGTCTGCCGTTCCGCAGGGGTCTCCTGCAGGATGGTCTGCATGTCCTCTATAAAACCCATATTAAGCATCTCATCGGCCTCGTCAAGGACAACGGTCTGCGTATCGGAGAGGTTAAGAGTCTTTCGCCTTATGTGGTCTATCACCCTTCCCGGTGTGCCAACGACTATGTCTATGCCGCGATTCAGGCTCCTGAACTGCCTCTCAATGGATTGCCCTCCGTAGATGGGCACGGCCACGGTGCCGCTGAACTTGCCTATCTTGTTAAGCTCTTCCGCGACCTGCATGGCAAGCTCTCGCGTGGGCACAAGGATTAAGGCCGCGGGGCGGCGGGACTTGCCCTTGAGACCTTTTTCTATAATAGGTATGCCGAATGCAGCGGTCTTGCCTGTTCCGGTCTGTGCCACACCTATAATGTCTTTGCCCTTTAAGACAGGCGGCAGGGCTATCTTCTGAATCTGAGTGGGTTCCTCGAAACCCATCTCAGCAAGGGAGTTAAGTATATCGTCAGAGAGGTTGAACTCAAAAAATTTCTTGTACATATCGCTCCTTGTGAAAAAAGTTTTTTATAAACAAACCCTCTTCCTGTACACAACAGGTAGAGGGGCGCAAATCATATATCTGCCGGTCTTCTATCGAGGTATTCTTATCTTACTCATGGCTAAGAGCAGAGCCGCCATGCGGCTCTGCTCGGCCTTGTGCTTTTGGTACTAGCGCTATTACGCCCTTGTGCCGGAGGCTGCGGCTCTCTCAGGGTATACTTTATTCACAGCAAAGAGGCCGCCTTATCTTGCGCCCGCGCCTTCCGCTGTGGGGATGCTCCTTGAAAACACTTACTTTACTGTCCAGGCGCCTTTTGGTCCTTGAATCCACCAACCCTTTCTGGCGTTCTTAATCCACGAGCCCGCAAAGAGCCTCTGAATGTCCTTGATGCGGTCAGGGGTAAAGTTATTGGCCTTTGCTATCTCACCGTAAAGGGCCATGCGGTCTTTATTTTCTGCTTTTACAAGACGCCTTGCAGCTGCCTTTTGCTTAAGATTAAGCCCTTTGTTGCTGCGTAGAACAAGCAACCCGTCATTGCCTATGCCGATATTGCCCTTGTTCATAAAGGGCCTTATAGCGCCTGCGCGTCCCTGTATGGATTTCTTTAAGGTCCTTATGGCAGGGGTGGAAACATTTATATCAGCCTGCTCAGCGGCCTCGGCGCTGCGGACCCCCATGTGAAGAGCCGCAAGCCTCTTATAGATGCCAAGAGAGCCCTCAATGTCTTCGGTACCTTTTTTCTGTGGTGTTACGGGAGTCTCTGTATCTTGCGCGCCACCCCAGACATCATCAACAAGCTTGTCCGCAGCCTTTTCTATGGCTGCTGCGGGAAAGTAGACGTTTATGGTTACGCATGAGATTATTATAAAGACCAGCGGAAGAAGTAAGGCCCCTCTTTTCCATTGTCCTCTCATTGTTTCTCTCCTTTTTAAAATTTTAACGGCTCCTTCAGAACCAATGTATGAATATCAAGGGTCTTATAGTCCGCGTTTCTCAGGGCTTATTATCGAAATCACGGCTTATTGCACGGCGGCAGAGGAAAAATTCAGACCCTCAAGTCTCTTTATCATTTCCTTGAATGAGATACGTTCAGTATGGCTCACTACATCTACGCGGGGCGGAATAACTCCGCCTTTTATAATATATCCTTTATCTCCCTGTGTCTCAATACCTAAAAGCAGCAACTCGTCATTTTTAAGCTGTCCCTGAAAGCCCATCTTCCTGTACCTGTACTCATTGAAGAGGCTGTATATGCCTCTGTTAAGCACTGAGGCGGCTGCGCCTGTGCCCAGAATGGATACGTTTTCAAGGGCCTTTGTGCTTATTCTCTGCGATACGCCTTGTTTCTTAACGGTCTTTATGTCTATGAAAAAACTCTCGGGCTGCCCCTGAACTAAAACAAGGTCTCTGATGCGGCCTCTGAGGACCCCTGTGATGCTGCCGAACTCAAAGGCCTTTGTCAGTGCCCCGAGGTCAAGGTCTACAATATCTATGCTGGATTTCAGTGCCGCTACGGGGGTGAAGACATTATCCACGGCCATATCCTTTATGAGCACCTCTCCGTCAAATAGCCGCAGCCTTATCTCACCCTCTGTGGTGAGATGATTACCCTTCAGTGTGACGCCGGGAATCTGTCCTGAGAGGCTACCCTCAAAAGGGGGCAGCCCCAGAGCCGTGCCAGCCTTGTTCAGGTCTATATCACTAACCCCCATCTTCAGTGTGAGTACCCTTTTTGGGCTCAAGAGATCCCTAAAGGCAATATCTTCAAGGTCTACATAACCGCCAAAGAGCGGTATTTTTATGGCACGGGCAAAGGTAAGGGCGCTATCGCTTATAATGGGCCGGGCCTTGAAGCCGGATATCTCTATGGGCCCGAGTATTATTCTCTCTATCTTTAATACTCCGAAGTCTCTATTCCTGAGCCTTTGCTTGCTCTTGGTACGGGGGTAGCTTAACTCAATGGGCAGTGTGAGATTTACTCCGCTTAGCAGAAGCGCCGCCTGCTCTCTCTCTCCCTCTGCTCCATCAGAGGGTTTTTCTCTAACCCCGGCACCTCTAAGGTTAAGCATGCCTGTAAGTGCAAGGTCATCCGGTGTGCCCTCTATGCTCATGGTAAGTGCGGTACTGCCCGTTATCTCCAGTCTCGAGAGCATTGGCACGGAGTCCATAAAGGTATCGCGTATAAAAAAGTCATAGGCTTGCCTGTTCGCCAAATCCACCGGCCCGAGCTTTGCCTTTATGCGCGGGGCAGTGGCAAGCGAGAAGATGGTCCCGCTGAGCCTCAGGGACCCAATGCTCTTAATATCCACTGAGAGGGGGCTTAGGAGCAAGGTATCGCTCTTTACATCATAGGCCCCCTCAACCGCTACCCTTACGGGCCTGTCCTTGAATTCACCGTAAAAACTATTTGCCAGAAGCTCAAACCCATGGGCCTCGGTCTTAAGGGAAAAATTTATTTTTTGAAGAGGCAGCTCCATGGTGAGCCTTCCCGTACTTTGCAGCTCAATCCCTTCCGCGCCGATGTAGCCATCAGCCGTACTAAAGGCCCCGCCGCCAAGGACCATCTTTACGTCCGCCATAACGGCGGACCAATCATTTATTGTTAATCTCAGCGCACCCTCCAGCACCCCTGAGGTCTCTGTCTCCTGGTTTTTGCCAATTAGTGCAAGTACAGAGGGTGCGAGGTTCTCTGCGGGCAGGTTATGTATCTTTACAAGTGCGCCGAGTCTGGCGGGGCTCTTGAGCTCAAGGAGTATATCTGATACCTCTCCCTTAAGGACGCCTGCGGCTCCTGCCGAGAAGGTGAATTTATCCGCGGTAAAGCGATTCTCTGTAAGGTTGCCCCTCACGGCCCCTGAGATGGCAATCTCTTGAGTCTCAAATAAAGCGCTCTTATTCTCAAGGAGGGAGACCTTATCTGCGCTCAGGCCGATCTGCTCTACCCTTAAACCAGACCCCTCGTATATGGCCGAGGGGATAAGCAAGGTGATGTTATCAAGGCGTGCCTCTCTACTCTCATCAACCTGTACCTTAAGCGTGCCTATCGCTGCCTTAAGTCCCTTGAGGCGCACTCTGCCGTTATCGTAGCTTACGTCAAGCTCTGTACCAAGGTTCTTAAGTTCAAGGTCGCGGGTACTTAAGTATATTTTTTTTGCAGAGATTCTGCCCCTTATG
>JAJRZX010000031.1 GCA_024275045.1 Deltaproteobacteria bacterium | reverse complement strand
GCTTTTCTCTTTGGGGTTGAGGAGCACGAAGTGAACCATGTGCCGGTCAAGGTTTACAGTCCCGCAAAGACCGTTGCCGACTGTTTCAAGTTCCGTAGCAAAGTTGGTCTGGACGTAGCCCTTGAAGCCCTTCGTGAGACCTGGAAAAGCAAAAAGGCAACGATGGAAGACCTCTGGGAAGCCGCTAAGGTCTGCCGCGTCTCGAACATAATGCGCCCTTATCTCGAGGCGATTGTATGAGCCAATCTGAAAAAACAAACCTGGGACACTCCGTCTTCCAGCGGCTTTTGAATCACGCAAAGGCCCGCGGTGAAGACTTCAACCTTCTTCTCTTGCGCTATGGTGTCGAACGCCTGCTGTACCGGCTCAGTATTTCGACGTACGCCGATAACTTCATCTTGAAAGGCGCAAGCCTTTTCCTCGTGTGGAAGGGGCAGAATTACCGTGTGACCAGGGATGCGGATCTGCTGGGGTTCGGTCCTGCGGATACGGAGCACATTGCCGCCGTTTTCAAGGAACTGTGTCAGGCCTCCTCCGATAATGTAGACGGTATCGTATTTATGCCAGATACAGTCAGAGCTGTTCCAATCCGTGAAGAACAGGAATATGACGGTATCCGGGTGACGCTACTGGGCATGCTCCATCAAGCCCGTATTCACCTGCAAATCGACATCGGTTTCGGTGACGTTGTCACACCGGATCCGGAGAGGATAGAGTTTCCGACTCTCCTGGACGCACCAGCACCAACGATCAAGGCCTATCCACGATACACAATGGTAGCCGAGAAACTCGAGACCATGGTGAGGCTGGGTATGGCAAACAGCCGGATGAAAGACTTCTACGATGTATGGCTCCTGAGCAGGATTTTTGGATTCGATGGCCGGACGCTTTCTGATACTATACACAACACCTTCAAACGTCGCTCCACTACGTTACCAGAGAGATTACCGCAGGCCTTTACGGATGAATTCCGGAAAAACAAGCAGAAGCAGGCCCAGTGGAAGGCTTTTGTTCGTAACTCCAGACCTGAGCCCGTGGAGGGAGAACTCGATGCAATAATCAATGATGTGGCGGCGTTCCTTATGCCGGTAGTGGAAGCATTGCGCGGGGGCGGGGTTCTTGAAAAGACATGGCGGGAAGGCGGACCTTGGAGTGGCAAGGCCGCAAGGCGTTAAAAAAGCGCCTATTTCACAATTGTTTCGTCATCAACATTGAGTGCCAACATTTATAGTAAAATTCAGAGGTCATGGCTTCCGACGATATTCATAGCCGACTACAAGCATCCCTAAGCGAATGTGCCCGCCTGAGAGAGGAGAACAGGCAGCTCCGGGCGCGTCTTGACCTTTCAGAGGAAAAGTCCTCTTCCGGCGATCTCCCTACCTGCGGCAATCTGTCAACGACTGACAAGGTAAGGCTTTTCCGTTCTCTATTTCGAGGGCGTGTAGATGTATACCCCAAGAGATGGGAAAACAAAAAGGGCAGGACAGGATATTCTCCGGCCTGTGCCAATGAATGGGTCCGTCACCTCTGCCAAAAACCCCGTGTCAAGTGTGCGAACTGCGAAAATCGTAAATTTCTCCCTGTAACGGACAAGGTAATAGAGACCCACCTTTCAGGGAGACATACCATAGGGGTCTATCCCCTCTTACCTGAAGAGACCTGCTTTTTCCTTGCCGCCGACTTCGATAAAGCCACATGGATGGATGATGCCGGATCTTTCCTTGAGACCTGTGAGAGGATGAGAGTTCCTGCGGCCCTTGAGCGCTCCCGTTCCGGCAACGGCGGACATGTCTGGATATTTTTTAAGGGTCCTCTTCAGGCTACCATAGCCAGAAAGCTCGGCTCCGCCATTCTCACAGCCACCATGGGGAGACTACCACGTTTGGGATTCGAGTCCTACGACAGGTTCTTCCCGAGTCAGGACACCATGCCCAGGGGTGGGTTCGGAAACCTTATAGCTCTGCCATTGCAGTTAGACTGCAGGGAAGATGGAAACACTGTCTTTCTGGACAAGAGATTCAAACCCTATGCAGACCAGTGGGAGTTTCTTTCAGGCATCAGGAAGATGAAGCAAGGGGAAGTCAAGGGAATAGTTTCAGATGCCCGGCGCAGGGGATGGATTATCGGTGTGAGGATGAGCCTTACAGAAGAGGGGGTCGAAGACCCGTGGATGCTCCCGCCATCAGGGGCCAAGTATGAAGAGACAATTGAAGGTCCATTCCCCGATAGAGTCAATATCGTAAGAGGGAACATGGTATACATTGAAAAAGAGGGCCTTCCGCCGGCTGTGCTAAACAGGCTTTTGCGCCTTGCCGCCTTTCAGAACCCTGAGTTCTACAGGGCTCAGGCAATGCGCATTTCGACATTCGGTAAGCCCAGAATAATATCCTGCGCAGAGGACTTCGGTAGATATATAGGGCTTCCACGTGGGTTATTGGACGAGGCGTTAGCTTTTTTCGGGGCTCACGGCATCAGGATGGAGATAAAAGATGAGCGTTTCTCCGGTCTACCTCTCTCTGTGTCTTTTCACGGCACGCTCCGTCCCCTTCAGGAAAAGGCGGCCAATGCGACTATCGAACACGATATTGGCATCCTGAGCGCTCCTACGGCTTTTGGAAAGACCGCGGTCGCGGCATATCTAATCGCCGAACGAAAAGCGAATACCCTTGTCCTTGTTCACAGAAGACTCCTCATGGACCAGTGGCACGAGCGGCTGAGAGCCTTTCTTGAGATTGAGGCAGGGCGAATAGGAGGTGGGAGGAACAGGAAGACAGGACTGGTAGATGTGGCGATGATACAGAGCCTCGCTCGAAATGGCGTTGTCAAGGATATCATCGCCGAGTACGGCCATATTATAGTTGATGAATGCCATCACGTCTCGGCCTTTAGCTTCGAGCAAGTACTAAAGCAGGCAAAAGCCCGTTACGTAACAGGGCTTACGGCAACGCCCCTTCGGAAGGACGGTCACCATCCAATCATCATGATGCAGTGTGGACCGATACGTTTTCGGGGAGACGCAAGAAAGGCGGCTTGCGAAAGACCCTTCGGCCATGTGGTCATCACAAGGCATACGGAATTCAGCATGCCCTGCGGCTCTGATGACGGAATACAGGCTGTCTATACGGCCCTTATGGGTGACGAGAAGAGAAACACCATGATATTGGACGACATACTGGAAGTTGTTGAGGCAGGACGCGTGCCACTTCTCCTTACCGAACGCACAGGTCACGTGGATGAGTTTGCCAGACTGATAAAGGGTTTTGTCAAGAATGTCCTGGTAATCAAGGGTGGTATGGGAAAGAAGAAACACAAGGCCTTGATGGAACAGATGGCTTCCATTCCTGAGGATGAGGAGAGGGTCATTATAGCAACCGGACGCTGCATCGGCGAGGGGTTTGACGACAGCAGGCTTGACACTCTTTTTCTTGCCATGCCCGTATCGTGGCGAGGCACGCTCCAGCAATATGCCGGAAGACTTCATCGCCTCCACGAACGCAAGAAGGAGGTCCGTATATACGACTATGTAGACCAGAAGGTTCCAGTGCTCGCCAGGATGTATGAAAAGAGGCTCGTGGGTTACAGGGCGCTTGGATATTCAATTCAAAGATGAGCCGACCTTTTTGACCCTCTCCTTGATTTCCCCTGAAAACCGCTGGCTTCTATCTCAGAGAAAAAAACCACTGATGTACGGCAACACCTGATCGTCTTAAGGCAACGTTACCCCCGCATAATCTTTTTTTCCGTTCTATTATCCACAAACCGGGTCATTGTCTGGTGCCAGCGCAATATTTACGGAGTGTTGCGGCCATATTTGCTTTGCCTTTCTCCTCGAGCGCAGGTCATCCCTTAGTTCGACTTCATCCATCTCAACCAAGAGGCGCACGTCTTTAAAGACCCTGCTGTAATTACGGTCTGTCATCTTTGCAAGGCCATAGATGCTGATTCCCGGGTTTGAGACTATTGCCTTCAAGACCTCGCGGCGCTTCCTCGCCAGTTGAACTATCCCCGGCCTTATGGGGTACTGAGAATCGCCTGCGGCCTTAACCCCCCATAGAGCGTCCCATGCATCACATACCGTCTTTGCAAGTGCTGAATCCCTTGAAAACCCCTTCCTTACCTCAGGCCATATGGATATGAACTTCTCAGTGCCTATCTCATCAAGGAGCCACTCCATGGGCAGGTGAAGAAAGGCCTGTACAAAGACCCGTCTGTGGGCCTGCGGGCCTCTTCGGAGTATTCCGCGCCACTTTCTGTAGGTAAAACGACCGCTCCAGAAGGCTGACCTTAGTATCATCTCTCTTTCAGTCATCGTAATAGCCCGTCAAAATAACGCTTTATCTCAAATAGCGTGAGCCCCTCGTACTTCTCCGCCTTCTCAAGCATCTCGAATTCATCCATCAATTCTTTCCATCGAATTTTTCTGATGCCGCCAAGGAGCAATGCCTCGGGCAGGTTGGCCCCGCGTCCGTTGATCTCCCGCACAAATTTCATGAGAGGCCTTACTTCGTTACTCAAAACATAAAGATCGAAGAGGTCTCTTGCGGTCTCTCTCGCACCAACAGAGACTCTTCGCCCCGTGGATGATACACGGCCCTCACCCGATCCCGTAATGGTACGGAGTTTTCTGTGATAAAGCCCCTCAACGGTCTCGGTGCGAATGCCTGAACAGGTCTTCAGAGGGAACATCTCCGCATATATATCCTCCACAAAACTTACCTTGAGAGGCTCTCCCTCTACGTCGATGGTTCCATGGAGCTCGGCCACAAACATGGGGTCAAGGGCGGACTCGACCATCTTCAGCGTGACTCCCACGCCAAGGAGTCTACGCTGGATTACAAGAGGGTCAAAGCGGATGTTAACAAAGAAGTCAAGATCATAGGAGACTCTGTGCTGAAGGTAGCATCTGGCGAGGGCTGTCCCTCCGGCAAGGATTATGCCTGCTCCGGGGAAGATGATGCTTTCATTCTCGAATATCTTTTTGAGAAGTTTATCCTGCCTGTCATATAATTGCTTAAAGGTCATATATGACATTGTATTAAATAAAGATAAAAAGTCAAGGTGATTTACACCGTTTTTACGAGATGGTGGCGCAGTTCACTTTAAGGCCAGGAAAAGGACGCATGACATTCCAGAGCCTATAATGTTCTGTCTCAGAGGAAAAACCACGGATACACGACCACGCCGGAGCGTCTGAAGGCATCGTTACCGCCATAGACAAGGGCGGCTGGTGGGGCCTCATCCCCTGTGAGGCCTTGATAGTATTTGAGGTTATCGAAGAAGTCTGAGGCTATTGTCTGTGCTGACTTCAACTCAATAGGAATAAGCTCAGCGCCAGTATCTATGACAATATCCACTTCATGCCCCGGGGCGTCGCGCCAGAAGTAAAGACGTGGCTGCTCTCCCCTGTGGAGGAAGTTCTTATAAAGCTCGGATACTACGAAACTCTCGAATATGGCCCCACGCTCGGCCCGTTGAAAGAGCTCTTGCGGCGTGCGTACACCGAGCAGGTAAGATAGAAGCCCTGTGTCCAGAAAATATAGTTTCGGGCTCTTGATAAGGCGCTTGCCAAAATTCTTGTGATGAGGCCGAAGTAGCATGATTATGAAGCTGGCCTCAAGGACGGATATCCAACGCCTTGCCGTAGTATGGGTAATCCCGCAGTCAGAGGCAAGGCCCGATAGGTTGAGTAGCTGCCCTGTCCTTCCTGCACATAGCCGGACGAACCTGCCGAATGTCTCGATATCTCCCACGTTCAAGATACTTCGCACATCGCGCTCAAGATAGGTCTGGTAGTAATTAGAGAGCCAGTCGTGCGGTGGCAACTTCCTATCATGTATGGGGGGGTAAAAGCCGGTGAACAAGGTCTCCAAGAGGCTCGCCTTTGGGGGTTTTATGCTCTTCGGGATTGATATACCAAGCTTCTCCGGTGGTACAGGGTGTCTACCTTCAAGCTCGCTCAGTGAAAAAGGCATAAGATGAAGCACGGCGCATCTGCCGGCAAGTGACTGCGATATACTCTGGAGGAGGAGAAAATTCTGCGAACCTGTAAGAATGAACCGTCCTCTCCAATCGCTGTGCTCGTCTACCATGACCTGTATGTAGGAGAAAAGATCAGGAGTCCGTTGCACCTCATCAAGTATGACAGGGCCGTCAAAATGCTCAAGAAAACCGCGCGGGTCCTCAAGGGCAAAGTCTCGCTGGTCAGGTAGCTCAAGGGAGACGTAGCGATACTTTTTGAAAATGGCACGAACTAGAGTGGTCTTCCCGGACTGGCGCGGGCCAGTTAGGGTTACTACAGGAAATTGTCCTGCCGCTGTTTTTAGTCTCTTTTCAAGGGTGCGTTTTATCATTAGATCCCCTCAGCATCTTCCTTGAAATTGAATATCTAATATTCAATTTACATACAACAGACATATCTGTCAAGTCTTTTCAGCTAAGATTAGTATCGCCTGACTTGGTAGTAAGAAAAAGGATTCCATAGCGTTTATTTTTCAAGTTCATCAACAAAATTCAGAGCGGCGTTTAGCGTACCAAAATTCACCAATGGGACTACATATGTTGTTTTTGTTTTTTGGTATCCACTATGCCGTAAATTTCTACAAAGGAAGGTGTTTAATAAGCGGACGCATTCCCATGTACAGGAATAGCAAGTTAAAATCACAGAGTTTTCTTATTAAACATTGGCAAAATTAAAATGAGAGGATCGTAGCCTTTTGACAATTTAACCATCAAGTGGTTAAATTACAATAAAGAGGCACATAACTTCATACATTATCGATTCCCTGCAAAATTTTCCCATCATACTTCTTAGAAGAGCAAGGCAGGTCGGTAAATCAACCCTCGCGCAGGCTCTTTCTGAAACGGAGTGGAACGCCGGCGGCGATTTTATTCATACAGGCAAGCCATTGCAATGCCCTTTGGCTTTTTCTTCGGGATAGATTAGGCATAGATTTAAACAGGAGTGACACAGTGAAGTACGTGAACTCAAAAGCGCTGCGCATATCCTCACATTTTGCCGATAAATTAAAAAGAGACAACTTTCTTGGCGATGGGTCATTATAGCTTTACATAGTACTGTTTATGGCTCTATGATGCTATCTTTCCGTAATGTGAATGAGTTTGCAAACACCGGTCAACAATTATTTTGTTCGACAGCAACGCTTACCGATATGCCGAAGAATCAATTCATAAATGAACGTGAGAGGAAATTAGTAAACAAGTCCATCATATTGACCCTCCAGTGCCCACGTTGCAGATACGTATGGAATGACTATATTATTTGGGGCGCCGCCGATGCCTTTACGCCCCCTCGCTGTGAAAATCCCGAATGTTACGGAATTTCCCCTGTGTTGCTTTTAAATATCTGCTACCAGCCCAATATATCACCTACATAAAGAAAAGGTGGTAGAAAATGAGGTCTCCTTTGAAAAGGTGTAGCAGTAATCAGCGTAACCATATCGTAACCGAGAAGCTCGGCCAAGGGGATAAAAGGTGGAAAATGCACCAAGGTACGGAAGGCCGTAAGTAGCGGGTTTTATTGAAAAATGCAGGTAAAAGGCCCGCTTACGGTTGTTGGCTTTATCGCTCTGAAAATCCTCGTGTCGGCAGTTCGATTCTGTCCCTGGGCACCACTAATATCAAGGGGTTACGGCAATTGTCGTGGCCCTTTTTTTTGTGCCTTGGTGACTACATAGTGACTGGTAGGGATAGAGAGTTAAAAAGGCTGTTTTTAAGCATTATCCAATGACCTATGCTGCTGCCTGAAAATATGGTAAAATCTTCATACTCAAGGAACATGAATAGGAAACCTTAAAATAACGTCCTCTCATGCGGCCATTTGCAATAAAAAAAATAGAGACCAAATATCTATTTCCCAAGACCGCGGTCTACCCCGATACACTGCTTCGCTTTCTTACAGATTCTCTTCCTCCCTTCATTACCGCCATTGGCAATCTTGATATCTTAAATAAAGCGAGACTGGCCTTATTCTGTTCAGTACAGTGCCCTGAAAGTATTATGTCCAAAGCATCTAATCTCGCTAATGCCTTATCGGACTCCGGAATTACGGTTATTGGCGGGTTTCACTCACCTATGGAACATAAAGTTCTGAACACTCTTCTTCGTTCAACAAACCCGCTTATAATATGCCCGGCAAGAAGTATTGAAGGTATGCATCTTCCGCGTGAATATACAAACCCCCTTGCAAATAACCGTCTCTTGCTGCTCTCGCCTTGCGGTAAAAACAAGAACCGCCCCACGACTGAGACATCTATTCTCCGTAACAGCTTTGTCGCAGCACTGGCAGACGGAGTCTTTATAATCCATGCCGCAAGTGACAGCAAGACCAGGTGGCTGGCTCGTGAGATTATGGCCTGGGAAAAACCGCTCTACACACTTAATAACAACGAGAATAGAATTATAAACTCTGAAACATAATCTATCTATCCATAGGCTCTTAGTCCACAAGAAGAGATAAAGACAATAGAGTTAAAAAACATTCCTCCTGAACGTACTCTGATATTTTTTACTTGTCTAATATCTAAAATTTTTTCTTACACATAATGAGGATATAAAAAAGCACCTCTTTTATCTGTGCTTACATAGAGCCCGGGAAGGTCAGGACTTATGTCGTGACCTTTTTTTATGAATACATTAGGGCCGCACCTTAAAAAACATAACCCCATGTAATACAAGGCCGGCATCCAGCCGGGCCATGCCCTTGCTTACCCACACCGCCTCAGCTGAGATATCACCGAAGAACCTCCGGACCCCCCCCTTCTGAGTTAGTATCCTTTTATTACGATTAGCCCTCATTTTCAAGGCCCCTTGGCTTCACATGATTTTGCCATATTACGAGGCCGTGGCACTGAATTTGCATATTTAAGCTTATTGGAATTATTACGTTACAAGACACGGAAAGAAAAAAATAAAATTCTTATTTCGTATGACAGCGCAATACCATGGCAGAAAAAAATAAAAAATCGGATAAATGCGGCAAGGTTACTGCGCCCCGCTCCAACATACGACACAGGGTCAAGTTGCGGCAGAGGCTGCTCGTATGGTTTCTCCTTGTCTCGCTCACACCGCTCATCATAGTCAGCGCCATCAACTACTACTCGGCGCGACACAGACTGCGCGATGCCGCCTTTGCCTCTCTCTCTGCAAACGCGAGAACAAAAGCCGCCTTTATTGACAACTGGTTCAAGTATCGTTTTAGTGACCTTCAGTCACAGGCCGCAAACACGGCGAATGCCCAGTTCCTCAGTGAACTTAAGAGGGCCTTCTTACTCAGCAACAAATCCCCTGACGAGTTTGTAAAAAGCAGGAAGTGGAAGAGCATCGCAGATAAGCGGGGAGGCGATCTCAGGACCTTCTGGAAACTCTACAAGTATTACGATATCTTTCTCATCGATACAGAAGGTAATATACTCTTCTCGCTGGCAAGGGAAGATGACCTTGGGACAAATTTATTCACCGGCCCGCTTGCAGAGACGCGTTTCGCAGCAACGGTTCGAGAGACACTTACAACAGGGCAAAGCGCCTTCTCAGACCTGGAACACTACTCTCCTTCAAATGATACTGTGGCCGGATTTTTCACGGCCGCCATAAAGAACAAGTCAGGTGAAAACATCGGGCTCTTCGCCTTTCAGATCGCCCCTGCTCAGATTGAGTACGTGATTCAGGAGATGCCCAGCGCAAACTCAGGGACTCTCACATATGTCGTAGGTTTATCACCAGATCACGATGGAGTCACTTTAAGGTCAAGAGTAGAAAAATTCGGGGCACAGGCGAGCATGACCGCGGATTATCTTAACCGTCATGTTAATACAAGGCAGACCCGCCTGTGGCTCTCCGAGCACGACTCTGAGGGCGCCAATATAAGAGAGCATGAGGAGACGGGTTTTGTCTACAATGACCTTAACGCCGTACCTGTTCTGGGCATACACCAGACAGTTACCATAGGAGATATTCAGTGGGGGATAATCTCTGAGATCCCGGCTTCTATGGCCTTTGCCCCGGCAAGACAACTATTCAACCTGGTCCTTGGACTTGTACTGCTGACGGCTGTGCTGGTAGGCATACTTGCGAGCATAACCACTCGCCATATCGTACACCCGATTCTTGCACTATCCAGGGCAGCAGCTCTTGTTGCAGGAGGCGATCTTAGCGGCAGTATCAAGGTTGAGTCCGCTGATGAGATAGGAGAGCTTGGCTCCTCATTTAATGTAATGCTTGAGGCACTTAAAAACAACGAGAAGAGCGACCTCTTGAAAGAATGGTCGCAGCAAGGGCGCGTGGAGCTCAGCGCCATAATGAGCGGCAACGAGGACCTGCTTGAACACAGCGGCAAAATAATCACCTTTCTCGCAGCCTATCTCGGGGCTGAGATAGGGGCGATCTACATAACGGATAAAAATAATAATCTCACACTTACCGGGAGTTATGCTTACCCCGGCAAAGGGCAGCCGCAGAGGGAGTTTGAAGCGGGCGCCGGACTTGTGGGCCAGGCCGCTGCCGATAAAAAACGAATACTGCTTACCAGAGTGCCTGAAGACTACGTACGAATAGGGTCCGCACTTGGCGAGACCGCGCCGCGCTGCATTGTAGTTACGCCATTTATGCGCGAGAACCGAGTCATGGGCGTAATCGAACTTGGCACGCTCGGGTCATTCTCAGCGCAAGCCCTGGAGTTTCTCGACCTTGTATCCGAGCACATTGCCATTAGCATGCAGACGTTTCTTGACCATATCAAGGTCCAGGAACTCCTTGAACAGTCCCAGGCACAGACCGAGGAGCTGCAGGCGCAGCAGGAGGAGCTCAGGGTTACGAATGAAGAACTTACTGAACAGAAAAAAGAGCTGCTTGAGCGAAATGCCGAGGTAGAGAGAAGCAGCCGCGCACTGGAGAAAAAATCCGCTGACCTGGAGCTCACGAGCAAATACAAATCAGAGTTTCTCGCCAATATGTCACACGAGCTGAGAACTCCGCTAAACAGCATGCTCATCCTCTCGAAACTTCTCTTTCAGAATAAAGAAGGCAACCTCAGTGAAAAACAGAGAGAGTTTTCCGAGACCATTTATCAGGCCGGCGTAGACCTTCTGGAGCTGATTAACGAGGTGCTGGATCTCTCAAAAATCGAGGCAGGGAAGATGGAGATCCATATTGACAAAATAGACCTTAAGGGGCTTGCTGCCTATGTCTCAAAAAACTTCCGTCATGTAGCCGAGGACAAGGGCCTCAGACTTACGGTTAAGCTCGATGATAAGTTGCCGGCTCTTTACTCAGACCGCCATCGTATTGAACAGATCTTAAAAAACCTTCTCTCCAACGCCTTTAAGTTTACAACAAGAGGCGGGGTCTCCGTAAACATAGGGCACGCCCGTGCAGAGGGGGGTATGCCTATAAGCACAAGAGAGGTTACAAAAAACATTGCCATTACCGTAACCGATACAGGGCCAGGTATCCCGCAAGAGAAACAAGATTTAATCTTTGAGGCATTTCAGCAGGAGGACGGTACTACGAGCAGAAAGTACGGCGGTACCGGACTTGGGCTTACCATCTCAAGAGAGCTCGCCGCTCTGCTTAGAGGTGAGATTCACCTTAAAAGCAGAGACGGTAAGGGCTGCGCTTTTACGCTGATTGTTCCCGTAGAGCCGGGTGGCGCCTCTTGTGATAAAGAACATGTAAGAGCAGCAGTGGTAGGGGAAGAAGAACAAAATCAGGGTCCTCAATCAAGTGAGAAACAATATCCCAAAAACATAAGTGTAGCGCCGGTATCGAGCATCGCTGATATTATTGATGACAGAAGGGATATATCCGAGGGCGATAGATCTGTCCTCATTATAGAAGATGACCCTCATTTTACAAAGATACTAATAGAGCTTGCCCGTGAAAAAGGTTTTAAGGGCATTGTCACGGGAGAAGGCAAGACAGGGCTTTACCTTGCGGATTACTACAGACCATCGGCGATTATTCTGGACATTGGCCTGCCTGATATAGACGGCAGGGAAGTGATGAGTAAGCTCAGGGAAAATCCAAGAACACGAAATATCCCCGTTCATATTATTACTGCCATGGATCATCCCGAGGATATTATTGAGTGCAAGACAGTGGGGGTGCTGACAAAACCCGCAAGTCTCGCTGAACTTGACCGAGCGTTTAGCAAGATGAAAAACAACCTGGACAGCACCGGAGTAAAACGGCTCCTCGTAATTGCCGCGGATAAGGCAGAGCGAGATAAGATACTCGAACTTATGAGGAACAGAGACGTGCATACCTCTGCGGCGGGCTCCTTTACAGAGGCCGATAAAGTGCTGAGGGAAAATACTTTTGAATGTTTAATACTTGATACAAAAATGCCGAACAAAAAAGCAGTGGATTTTCTGCGTAACCTTCACAGGGACAAGACACAATTAAAACCACCTGTAATTATTTACACAGACAAAGACCTCTCCGCTCATGATGAGGATGAGCTGAGAAAACATTCAGAGAGGATAATCATTAAGAGCGAGAGGTCTCCTGAGAGGCTTATTGATGAGACAACTCTATTTCTTCACCTTGTTGATACTGAGCAAAGATCTTCCGGAGACACATCTCCATTAATGGCAGACAGCTATGAGGAGCTATTCATGGGCAAGAAAGTCCTCCTTGTAGACGATGACATGAGAAATATATTCGCCCTCTCCAGCGCACTTGAGGCAAGGGGCATAGAGGTGTTCACCGGAAAAAACGGCAGTGAGGGGCTTGAGTGCCTTAAGAAGGAGGACATTGACCTTGTGCTCATGGATATTATGATGCCTGTCATGGATGGATATGAGGCGATGAGGGAGATAAGAAAAATAAAGGGTCTGCAGTCCCTGCCTCTTATCGCCCTCACGGCCAAGGCCATGAAAGGCGACAGGGACAAATGCCTTGAGGCGGGGGCAAATGATTACATCTCAAAACCCGTTGATACGGACAGGCTCTTTTCAATAATGAGGGTATGGTTATATCAGTAAAAAAATCAAGGCCAACAGAGGGCGAAGACATTGAGATAGGGCTTCTGATAGAGGCCCTGTACCAGAGGTATGGTTATGATTTCAGAGACTACTCAAGGGCCTCTGTAAAGCGCAGAATTATGCGCAGATTATCTCTTGACGGATTTGCAAATATTTCCCAGATGCAGCACCGCCTCCTTGAGGATGCAGAGTTCGTGGATACACTGCTTCAAGACCTCTCGATAAATACAACGGAGATGTTCCGTGATCCCGATTTTTATATGGCTCTCAGAAAAAAAGCGGTCCCGCTTCTTAAGACCTATCCCTCAATAAAAATCTGGCTTGCCGGGTGTTCCACAGGTGAAGAGGTTTACTCAACGGCCATACTGCTCAGCGAAGAGGGGCTTTACAAAAAAAGCATAATCTACGCAACAGACTTTAACGACCATGTGCTTAAAAAGGCAAAGGCAGGTATTCTTCCCATTGAGGTGATGAGGGGTTTTACCTCTAATTATCAACAGGGCGGAGGAGAGGAGGAATTTTCCAAGTACTATATATCGGACAAAAGGTCTGTAATAATGCGCGGGGCTTTAAAAAAAAATATTGTATTTGCCAACCATAACCTTGTAACGGATGGAGTCTTTGGTGAGATGAATATGATTGTATGCCGCAATGTGCTCATCTACTTTAACCGCAGACTGCAGAACCGTGTTCTCTCTCTTTTTACTGAGAGCCTTGTACGCAAGGGCCTTCTCTGCCTTGGCTCAAAAGAGACAATTGATTTCTCTGAGTCTGCACATGACTTTCGGAGCATCTCGGCAAAAGAAAAAATATATGAAAAAAAACAATAAAAATTCAGTGCGAGCACCTTTTTATAAGGCCATTGTTGTTGGCGTCTCAGCAGGCGGCTTTGAGGCCCTGAATACTATTCTGCCCGCCCTGCCCGCTGACCTAACACTTGCTCTTCTCATAGTTCAGCACAGGCCCGCGGACGCTGACAGTTATATGACAGAGAGCCTTAATAAAAAATGCGCCATAACCGTAAAAGAGGCCGATGAGAAAGAGCTGATAATGCCGGGTGTCGCTTACATGGCTCCTGCCAATTATCACATGCTCGTGGAGCTCGAACGCACAATCTCACTCTCAACATCCCCGCCTGTAGGTTATTCGCGGCCCTCCATTAACGTACTCTTTGAGACCGCTGCCGATGCCTATGGCGCTGAGCTTGTTGGCATGGTTCTTACAGGCGCAAACTCTGATGGCGCTCATGGGCTTAAGGTTATCGTGGAGCACGGCGGGCTCGCTGTTGTAGAGGACCCGGAGAGCGCCGCAGAAAAAAACATGCCTCTTGCGGCCCTTAAATGCGTTAAGAGGGGGCATGTTCTGAGGCTTGAGCAAATAGCTCCTTTTATATCCAAGCTGGCTCTGGAGGCAGAGCAGAGAGAAAACTTTAATACAGGCAAGACCTAAGAGGCGGTTATTATGGAAAATTTTAATATTCTCGTAGTTGATGATATAGCCCTTAACATAACGGCTGTGGAGGCGGCCCTTGATGGCCCGGGCATTAACCTCATCACTGCGCTCTCAGGCAATGAGGCACTTGGGGCACTGCTTGATAACAAGATAGACCTTGTGCTCCTTGATGTACAGATGCCTGATATGGATGGCTTTGAGGTAGCCGAGCTCATGAGGGCAAAGGAGGCAACAAGGTCCATTCCGATTATCTTTATTACCGCCATAAGCAAAGAGCAGCAATACGTCTTCAAGGGGTACTCACTTGGCGCTGTTGATTATCTTTTTAAACCTGTAGACCCTGATGTGCTGCGATGCAAGGTAAATGTTTTTACAAGGCTTCACAGGCAGCAGACCATTATTGAGGAAAAGGTTGGGGAGCTTGAGACGGCCAATAAAGAGCTGGCGCTTTATGCCGATGCCAGAGACAGGCAGCTTCAGATAAAGGACCGCTTTCTCTCCCATGTATCCCATGAGCTACGCACCCCTCTTACGGCCATACATCAGTTTGTCACGATTATTCTTGACGGGCTCGCAGGGGATATAAACTCCGAACAGCGCCGGTACCTGGAGATAGTACTTAAAAACGCCGGGCAGCTCAAGCACATGATAGGAGACCTGCTGGACATTACTCGCGAGGTCTCGGGAAAACTTACAGTAAGGGCAACTCGTATTTTTATAGAAGAGGTAGTTGCCGAGACCCTTCAGACGCTTGAAAAAATCAGTGCTGAAAAACTCATCTCTCTATCTGCCCAGATACCTTCTACGCTCCCTGCGGTATATGCCGATGCCGCACGTCTTCGCCAAATTCTTACCAACCTTATAGAGAACGGTATTAAGTTTACAGGTGAAAAAGGAGAGATTACTCTTCGCGCAGGATTTTTTGCAGAGGACCCGGCATTTATCTTTCTTCAGGTCTCTGATACGGGCTGCGGCATAGAGCCGGAGGATAAAGAGGCCATTTTTCAGAGGTTATACCAGTCTGAGAGCACAATAGAGAACAGCCGCAGCGGTCTTGGTCTTGGGCTCCATATTTGCAAAACCCTTGTTGAGCGTCAGGGCGGGCGTATCTGGCTTACAAGCAAAGTGGGCCGGGGCAGCTCTTTTTTCTTCACCCTTCCCATATATTCCGTTGAGGGGCTACTGCGACCCATTCTTAAAGAGAGCCGTGCCCGCGGTGGAGACCTTATAGTAATCACACTTGAAGCAAGGGTGCCCGAGGCCATTAAGAATAATGAAAATATTGACGATATACTCACGGAGGTCTTCCTGATTATCACCCGCTGCATACACCCCTATGAGGATGAGGACTTTATCATGCCAAGGTCACAACGGCTGCCTTACGGCGAGGTCTTCAGTATTATTGCAAGCACAAACCATAAGGGGGCCGAGGCCATAAAAAAACGAGTTACAGAGAAATTAAGACGTGCAAAAGGACTACAGGATTTCAGGCTGGAGGTATGCGCCACTCACAAGATGTTGGAGCCCTGCTCTGCCGGGAAGGACATGAGACTTGAGGATTTTGTAAAAAACAGAGCCGCTGAGATAGAAAAAATTATAAATAATGAGATGGCTGAAAGGAGGGCTTGCTCATGAGTCTAAAAAAAATACTCATAGTTGAAGATGATAAAGACCTTATCCTCGGGATGAGCATTCGATTAAAGTCCAACGGCTACTCCGTAGTCACGGCCATGGACGGGCTCTCGGTTATCAGCACGGCCCGGAAAGAGACCCCTGACCTTATACTCCTTGATATAGGGCTGCCCGCAGGTGATGGTTTTGTGGTGCTGGAGCGGCTGCGGACCAATACCATGCTCATGTCCATACCCGTAATCGTAATCTCGGCAAGAGATAAAAACGGTAACAGCGAGAGGAGCCTGAAGGCAGGGGCCAGGGCGTATTTTCAAAAACCCGTTGATAACGAGACGCTGCTGACCGCCATAAGAACTACCCTTGATGAACTACAGTAGTACGGCTGCGCCTGCCCCCCACTGGTGCGCACTTAAAACCATCCCTGAAAGCGCCGCTATCTCATACCCCTGCCGTGATTACCAAAGATACAACTCCAGAGCATCTAAGAGATAAACTTAAGGAACGTCTGATTAATTCGAGCAAATAGAGAGATTATTCATTTGTAGCTCGCAAGAAAAGCAGTTTTTGCTGAAAATAGTAACCGATATGGCTTTTTATGGCCCCGGCTGTGCTCCTTAGGCCGCTTTTTTCTTCCTT
>JAJRZX010000030.1 GCA_024275045.1 Deltaproteobacteria bacterium | reverse complement strand
GCTGGAGCAGATGGAGAAGGGACCGCTGAGCACGGGATAAACCTCATAGTACGGTCTTGCCACTATATCCGAGAATGGCATGGCCGCAAGCCTCTGATATGCCCTGTTGCATTTTATGACGTTAAAGTCACTGTCATGGATAAATATGGGGTCAGGTATGCTGTCAAAGGTGTCCTCCCACTCCTTTTTGCTGCTCTTTACCGTCTCAAGGAGCTCCAATACAGCGTTTTTTGATGCCCCAAGCTCTCTTACCGAGTCTTCAAGGCGCGCGGTACGCTCTCTTACCTTGAGCTCAAGCTCAACGGTATATTTTTTCCGCACCTCCTCAAGGGCCACGCGTTCGGTTACATCGCGTAAAAAACAGAGCGCCAGCTCGCCGTCTTCTATCTCAACGCGCGAGGCCGTTATAACAACAGGTACCTTTGCACCGTCTTTTCTGGTTATGGATGTGTTCTGGCACTCGCCGCGGCTTCCCTGCGCCACCAGTTCCAGCATCCCCGAGCACCCTGACTCGCTGCACGTTGGCTGTACGCTCTCAATGGCAAGCCCGGCCAACTCGGTCTCCGAGTATCCCGTAAGCATTGCCGCGGCGCTGTTTGCCTCTACTATCCTCTTGCCCACGGGGTCAAGAAGAAATACCGCATCAGGGGCCGTATGTATAAGCCTCCTGTACCGCTCGGCAGAGCGCTCCAGCCTCTCACGAGTCTCGTCCACGGTGACCTTCATGGCATTAAAGGCTATGATGAGCCCCTCAAGGTCATAGCCGGGTTTTACCTTCATGGGGTTGATATCACGCCCTGATGTCATATCATCTACCATGGATCTTATGACCTTCATGGAGGCAGTAAGGCGTCTGGAGAGAATACAGCTTATATATAGCCCCAGTGAGAGGAGGAATATGCCTGCTATGGTCATGACCTTCCACGTCTCGCTCCATGCCCCCCTTAATGAGAGTGAGTTTGCGGTTAATTCCTTTAGCTCCACATCACGCCACCCCGAGAGGGCCTTATGAAGAGACGGACCCCATCTCTGCTCCATCTCCGTGACCATTGCTCCTGCTTTTTTATCTGCGCCCGGGTTTTCAAGGGCGAATATCTTCTCTGAGATATCTCTTATCCTGGACCAGGCAAGGGATATGGTTGATAAATACTCCTCTTCCGCACGCACGAGAGCTGTCTCAGGCTCCCTGCCAGATGAGTAATGGGCCTTTGCCATATCAATAATAAGCCCGTCTATGAGAGGGGAGATGTTTCTGAACTGCTCTCTGTATATGGGGTCGCCCGTCAGCATGTATTGGCCCGCAGGCATGAGTGCGTCTTCGCCGAGAAAGGTGAGGCGTGTGACGGCACCTATCTCATTACGTATGGCCTCTGTTCTCACAATGCTTCTGTATAGCAGCCTCTGGTTGTATACGGCCACTACTGCGGTAACAACGAGAAAAACCACGATAATGGAAAAAAAGGCCAAAAAATTCTTGTGCGTATCTTCAAAGTAGGGATCCTTCTTAATATACACAGGCCATGCCGCAGCACTGCCCTGTATCTGCAATTATTCTCAGCACGTGTCTGTCCCGGGTGTCTTATGAGTATTGTTTCGACTAAAAGAGGGCAAAACTTTAATATCTGCCTGTGTTTATACAAAAAGCGCCCTTTATTTTTGTCTCATACTAAAGTTTCCCGCGGGCTCTGCCGAATAGGACTAAACCGGACGTACTGCGTGTGTCCTGTGCGTTTATTCAGCATAATTATGTGAAGTTCTAAGAAGGAGGAGGTTATGGCATTTCAGGGTGAAGGCGATACCAGCGATGTATTGCAGCTCGTTACTTTCAGGCTGGGGAATGAGGAGTTTTCCGTGGATATACTGAAGGTGCAGGAGATTATACGGGACATGGAGCTAACGAGGGTTCCCAGGGCTCCGGATTTTGTAGAGGGTGTTATCAATCTTCGCGGCAAGGTCATACCCGTTATTGATCTCAGAAAAAGATTTGACTTTGAGGCCGGTGAGAAGACCTCTGAGACACGCATCATAGTCATAGATGTTAATGAGAGGACAGTGGGCCTGCGCGTTGACGGCGTATCAGAGGTCCTGAGGCTTCCCGCCGATACTGTGGAGCCTGCTCCGGCTCTTGTCTCAGGCTCGGGTTCTGATTATATAAGCGGAGTTGGCAAGGTAGACAACAGGCTCATTATACTCCTTGATGTTGGAAAGCTCCTCTCAGAGAGTGAGCGTGATGCACTGGGAGACGTCCTTAGCGGAGCGGCCGCGTAATCTGCCCTGCTCATTGGGTATAAATATACAATTTTTTTTCACGGAGGGTGATTATGAATTTCAGTTCTTTAAAGACAAGGTTTTCCATTAGTTTTCTCGTACTGCTGCTTTTTTTCCTTGTGCAGATACCCATCGTATACTCTCTTGTGGGTTCCATGGGCAGGAACCTTAAGCAAATTGATGTGGCCGGAGGTCTGCGTAAAAGAGTGGTGGAGATAAGTTATGTGCTTACGCGCCACATACTCACCAATGACGAGTCTCTTGAGCCGGTCTTTCAGGCCAAGAAAAAAGACTTTGAGGCTACCATTACGGGGCTGAGGACCGGGGCCAACGGCATTACGGCCATTACGGATAAAGCCGCGCTGCTGCAGCTGAAGGAAGTAGAGAAGCAGTGGGGTGTCTTGAAAGACTCCTTTAATAAGAGCATGGAGTTTGGCGACGGCCTCACAGGCAACCTCAAGGTCCTTAACGCCCAGATACCGGTAATGATAACAAAGCTCAATAAGGTGATAAAAGCATTTGTTAACCTCAATGACCCCTCCTATGGGCGGAGTATAAATCTTGCCGGTCTTCAGCGCATGAGGACCGTAAAACTTGGCTACCTTACACAGCGGTACTTCTCTTCTTTTGATGCCAAACAAAAGTCTGAGATAGAGGCGGCCATAAACAAGACTGTCGCCAACTTTGAGGACACCCTCATGGGGCTGGAATTCGGCTCAACCGCGCTTGGACTAAAAAAACCCGTACCCGGAGCAGTGGTGGCAGCTATCGGGCCTGTCAAGGAGCTCTGGAAGGTGAGAAAGACGGGAATCTATAACCTCATAGAGCTTAAAGACGGCTTTGATAAAGATATGCTGGCCATCGCAAATGATTATACCCCCAGCATTGTTAAGGCCGCCACCGTACTTAACGGAGAGATACACGCCGCGGGCACGGGCAAGGCAAGGAATGTGCTTATACTTATGATAGCCATGGTAGCCGTATCCGCAGGTCTTGTAATCTTCTTCCTCTACAGGACGAGCAGGCTTGTAATCGCACCCATACAGAAAGTTGAGGAGATGGTAACAAAGTTTGCCGCCGGCGACCTTACGGGCAGGGTCTTCGTAGGCTCCAGGGCCGCAAGCAGAGAGGTTAAGGATGAGGTGACAAGCCTCAGTATCAGCATAAACGCAATGGCTGATTCAATGTCCGAGATAGTTGGGAAAATTGGCAACTCATCGTCAAGCCTGGGCACATCCTCAAGTCAGCTCAACTCTTCTTCGTCCAATATGAGCGACGGCGTAAACGCCCAGTCCGCTCAGGCTGCTCAGGTAGCCACTGCCATGGAAGAGATGAACGCCGCGGTAATAGAGGTGGCAAGAAACTCCCACAGCGCCACGGAGGCCGCACGCGGAGCCCGCGATATTGCGGCAAAGGGCGGTGATGTCGTATCACAGGCCATAAATGCCATGAAGGAGGTGGCCGAGTCCACGGACATCACAGGCACTACCATTAAGAACCTCGGCAAGAGCTCAGAGGAGATAGGCACCATCATATCCGTGATTAACGATATCGCGGACCAGACCAACCTCCTGGCACTTAACGCCGCGATTGAGGCGGCACGGGCAGGTGAGCAGGGCAGAGGTTTTGCCGTTGTGGCCGATGAGGTAAGAAAACTCGCCGAGCGTACTACTAAGGCCACTAAAGAGATAGGCGAGATGATAAACACCATTCAGGACGAGACCACACGCGCTGTTGACGCCATGGATGAGGGCACAAAGAAGGTGGAGAACGGTGTGAACCTCGCAAACGAGGCAGGCGACGCCCTCTCGCAGATAGTCACCGGCGTTGAGGACGTAAACGATATGATAAGCCAGATAGCCACCGCCGCGGAGGAGCAGAGCGCAACGGCAGAGGAGATAGCACGGAGCATGGAGAACATCACAGAGGCCTCTCAGACTAATGTTGACGCCATAACCGATGTCTCAGGAGCGGCCGAGAGGGTCTCGGAGATAGCCTCTGAGCTTCATATACTTGTTGACAGGTTCGTACTTACGGGCAGAGGCGTTGTTGATACACCGGAGCTGAAGCTCATTCACGGTAAAGGCGGCGAGGACCGGGAGCAGAACGAGACCGCCCCACCCTTTGGCAACGTATCAGGAGGCTGCTGAGGCACTTACGAGCTCGCAGCTCAGAGTCAATAAGATACTGCCAAGCATTTGCATGTAGAAAGTACCATATATACAGGGGGCGTTCCGTAAAAGGGCGCTCCCTGTATATTTTTACATAAAGCCCTCAAGGGGTTATGGAGATAATTGATTTTTTTACGGCAGAGCCTTTTATTGATTCCAATAGAGGCATAGTTCTTGCAATTAAAACATATTGAGGGAAGTCTTATGACAGATAACGGTGGAATGTATATCCCCGGTATCAGCCAGCCCCTGATGCCGGTAAGGCCCCTTAGGCCGGTGGATAAAAAGCGTCCTTTAAAAGAGAAAAAAAAAGAGAAAGAAAAGAAAAAACAGGGCCATGATAAAGAAAACACCGGTGATAAAGATGAGAATCGAATTGACATCATGGCATAAGGTCTTACAAAAACCCGTTAAGGAGATGGCATGGACAGCTCAATACTGCTTGTAGCGGATATCCTCATAACAGCCCTCATCCTTTACCTCCTGCTGGGCATGCAGATCCGCGGCCGCGGCGGCATTAACCTTGACAAGAAGGTCATTCAGGAGTCTGAGCTTAAACTTCGTAAAAGCATTGAGGGTAATGTATTAATAGAAAAAGACCTCTCCGTGAAACAGGAGAAGCTGAAGAGCATTATTGATAAACTTGACGGTGCCTTGAGTGACATTAACTCAGCGCCATCTCATGAGGCCGAATCAGATGACGAGGGTACTTACAGCGCCGCCCGCAACCTCCTTGAAAAAGGTGAGCCCCTTGAGAATGTAGTAAAGATTTGCAATCTTACAAAAGGAGAGGCCGATGTGCTGAGCTCCATAACCGCCATGGCCTCGTAAGTCTTCTGCTCAGCATAGGCTGAGTTCTGTACCTCATGCTGAGAGATCTTTAGCGACTTGACCTCGCCCCCCCGCCTGCCACAACTCCTTTCCTAATGAGGCCGTCCCGCTTACGGGACGGCCTTCCTGCTTAAGGTACTGCACTGTTTTTTGTGACTTGTCATGATTCTGACACAGATTTCTGTGCGTTTTTGAGTTTTACGTGAGGCCTTACGTGGGGTACTCATCTTTTCACGGCACAAGGGTAAAAAAAGCTCATATGGGCAAAAAGTGCCCTATAGCAGCGGTATTTGGCGGTATTACACTCCTTTGTTTCCTGTTTTTTAGTCCTTTTTCTTGTACAGTCCGCCACAAAATTGCCTGGCATGTTTATTGCGTTCATAAATATTAAACATAATGCAACCCTGTTTTATTACAAACACAGGCAAGGGGGATGAAAATGAGTACGAAATGTCTGGCATCAGAGCTTATTCACGACCTTAGAGGGCTTTTGTGGTTAAACGGCGTCTTTTTTCTTGGACTTATGTCCATACAGTTTGTCTCTTTTAAGAGCGCCTGGCTTACACCTGCCCTGTTTTTAAGCGCTATGCTCTTTTTCGCCGCTAATTACTTTTTTGTATTCAGTTACTTCAGAGGAAAGACTGAACGCCGTCTTGACAGCTCCTATGATGAGCTGAGGCGGAGCATGAGCTATGACGAACTTACAGGTGTATATAACAGAAGGGCCGGAATGGCGCGGCTTAAAGAAGAGTACGCCAGAGTAGGGCGCACAGAGCGCAAACTCACTCTTGCCATGGTTGACGTTGATAATTTCAAGTTTATTAATGATTCCTGCGGCCATCAGACAGGCGATCAGATACTTCGCCATATTGCCGGTATTATAAAACACTGGCTCCGTGAGAATGATGTGGTTTTTCGTTACGGCGGAGATGAGTTTCTCTTAATACTGCCTGAGACAGATGAGAAACAGGCCATGAACCCGTTGAACCGCCTGAGGAAAAGGCTTGCTGACCAGGTAATAATCGGCGGCTTTAACGTGAGACCCTCTGTGAGTATTGGCGTAGCCACCATACTGGATGGTGATGAGGGTACTGATGGCATGATAAACCGCGCTGATCGGGCCCTTTATGATGCCAAGAAGAGGGGGCGCAACAGGGTAACCAAGGCGTCAAGGAACCTTGGCGTCCCTGACCTTAAGATCTTTAACGGGTAAGGCAAGCACAGGTTGAGTTTTCACTAACTCATGAATTTACCTTGAAGATAAGCGTAGAAAATAATATATTATCCCAATGTTTTTTTCTGCAGGTGAGGGGAAATTCATTGGGCCGTACAGGGCAGAGAGGGGCGGTTATTGTTAACGGCAGGCGCTTAATCTGAGAATACGTGGTTTTTTAGCGGTCTCCTTCTATGCAAGGTTAAAAAGGCGGGGAAGGGGAGCACGCTATGAGGCAGGTGCGGTACACTGGAAAGGGTAGAGGGGGGTATCAGAGAGTTTTTTTAATAAAAAGGCTTTACATCACAGCCCTTGGCAGGTTTGCTTGGTTACTCTTGAGCAAGAGACCGCAGGCGGTAAGGGCAGGGCGCTTCACTCTTACCGGTTATAAGAGATTGTCTTTTAGGGAAGAATAGAAGCGGTTTTTTTGTTAGTATATATAGTGTTGTACTTATTCTCACAGTTCACGGAGGCGCTGTGTGATTTATTTTATCCAGGAACACCTTAAACAAAATTCTCATAGATTTTTGCTGCCAATGGCAGGACTTTTTCTCTTTGTCCTCCGAATACCGCATATCCTTATCCTCAGAGAGAGTGTTCTTTTTATCTCCATTGGACTTATGTTTTACGCTTTACGCGGGCACAAGAAGACCTTTTTTGAGATACTTGCCTCACTGAGAGTTCAGACCATACTCTATGGCCTCTTTATTGCCTGGGCTATAGTTGTAGCCCTCTTTATCTCCGATGATACGATGTGGGCCTTAACAGAGATAAAGACGCAGCTGGTTATGGGCTCACTGGCCCTATTGTTTGGAGTGGGGGTGGCCGCTCTTGCGAGACAGGGTACCATTAACCTCAGAACCGCCCTTACCGTTATATTCTGGGCGCTGGCCGTTCATGTTGCCGCCATAGACATAGACGGATTGTACAGAATAATTTACGAGCTGGGCTCTGGTGAGCCTTTTATCGGTCTAACCGCCCTTACAAGAGGTGTGGGCGGAATGACTATAGGCCCCATAGACGGCAGTTTACTTGCAAGTATCCTCTTTGTATTCCTGCTCACAGAGTCCATTGTGCGCGCTATTTACAAGAAAAGATTACTTCGCGTCTCCAATACAGTGATAATTGTTTCTTTAGCCCTTGTGGCCCTGTGCTCTTTGCTGACAGGTATGAGAAATGTCGTTGAGGTGCCAATAATCATCTCAAGCGCCATACTTATCCTCTTGGCTTCAAGGGGAGCGGCGCGAAAAAAGGCCCTTTATTTCTCTCTTATCCTTGTACCCCTTGCTCTATCAATTATCTTTCTTACCTATAAGAGTGATAAGAGATGGTCGGATTTCTTTGATACCTTCTCCCTTGTAATGGCACAGGAAGAACCGGCCAAAGTCATCGCCTTTACAACTACCTCGCATTATCCGAGACTGCCTGATAACAGGCGAGTGAATATCTCCAACTTCTTAAGGCTTACAAAGTACAGGGTAGGTATTGATATAATAAGAGAGAATCCTCTTGGTGTAGGTTTCGGTAGGAATGCTTTTGGCCATTATATTAAGAAGCTCTATAACAGAGGCGCTGGTACAAACAGTGATAGCAGTTTTCTGGATATAACCATAGGCACTGGACTTGTGGGTGTGGCCCTCTTTGGAGCTCTTATCTTTACCATACTGGCCAGGTCTTTTAGGGCCTTCAGGCGCAGAAGAGATTTTTACGCCCTTCTTCTCTTGCTTTTAATAGTATGCTTTACCACTCGTATGGTCTTTGACTCAGTCTTGAGGGACCATCTGCTTGAGATTTTTATGTTTATCACAGGTCTCTTGAGTACACGTGTAGCTCTTTTTGAGGCAGGTCCCGCGCTGAGTCTTCAGCCCAGATCCTTACGCTACGATAAGGTGCCTACCCCTGCGGAGAGGATGAAGGCCGTATAAGGCTCTCTTATCCTTTTTTTTAAGCACAAGTTATGTCTAAGCCTCTTAGCGATTTTTTCCGAAGGCAGTGGGCGAAGGGTATATTGTGCGCTCTGAGTTAAATGTGTTTTTTTAACCTCTCGTCTCCCCATACAATCAGACCTTGTCTCACTCCCATTCCCTTGATTTAATGTCCTTATTTTTTTGATTGTACTTAATCCAGCTTTTTGCCGATTATCCTGCTCTAAGACTGAGCTCTTCTCTTTACCTCTTGACCGCAGGGTTAATATCCCTGTAGTCTTATTACTTAATAGGACGTATGAGGGGGAAAGGCATGAGAAGAGTAGACGAGGTCTGGAAGCACGAGGAACAGATAAGGGTTTTTCTTGAGGGAATACGGGGTGCCATACCCTATTTCGAGGATCAGGTCAGTGTTATGATGCGGATTATTAAGGGGTTGGCTCCAAGCTCTTTTCTTGATCTTGGCTGCGGTGACGGCATTCTCGCAGAGCGCATCCTATGCGAATACCCCGAGGCAAGGGGAACGCTGCTTGATTTTTCCCCTCTTATGCTTGAGAAGGCCCGAGCTAATCTTGAGGGCGCGGCTCCTGCTATGGACTTTGTGGAGGCTGACCTTGCGGCAAGCGACTGGCCGGTAAAGGCCGCTTTGCACGGTGATGCCGCCTTTGATCTCATTGTATCCAGTTACGCTATTCATCATCAGGGTGAGAAGGTTAAGAAGTCTATTTACAAGGCTGTCCACAAGCTCTTGAATCCGGGAGGGCTCTTTATAAACATTGACCATGTGGCTTCCACTGAGGAGCGGATAAGGGATATCTCCAATAATTTTTTTATTGAGAGCCTGAGATCTTATCATGAGGCACAGGGCGGCCCCGGTGACTTTGGGAAGGTACGGGATATATTTCTTCAGAGAATGGCCGAGGAGGCCCCGGTCCTCACCACAGTGAGCTCGCAGTGTACGTGGCTGAGAGAGCTGGGATTTATTGAGGTTGATTGTTTTTTTAAGGTCTTTGAGCTGGCGGTCTTTGGAGGAAGAAGGCCGCGGTAAGCTCAGTTAACGACGCGGCGGACCTAAGAGGGTATATACGAACTGGCCGTGAATCTTAATCTCATTTATATCAAAATCTTCCGGAAAGGTCGTAAAAGGCGCGGAGAGCTTAATGGCGGTAATGGCCGCGTCGTCAAGTATGGAATACCGTGAGGATCTGCTGAGCTTTATCTCGCTTAAGGTTCCGTCACGTTGAATGGTAAGGTCTATGAATAGTTTTCCCTCCCAGCCCCGCATGGCGGCCATCCTAGGGTACTCCCAGTACTGTTCAATCTTGTGCTTCAATTCTATGAGATAGCTCTGATACTTTAGCTCCGAGGTATTGAGCATAAGAGTCTTGGACTTAGAGACAGGGGCAGAGCCCTGATATCTTCTGGCAAGCTCTGTTACCTGACCCTCGCTGAGAAGGAGGTTGGGCTTTGAGGCAGGCGATGGTTGGCTGGGCGAGGCGCCGCTGTGTGCGGCTTCACTTCGCCAGATCTCTGAGGTATCTGTCTTTTTTGTACCCTTTTTTCTCTGCCTTTTGGCAGATACAACTTTGTTTTTCTCTGTTTTTTTAAGTCTGCTACTCTCTTGCGGCGTCTTGGTCTTACTGCTCTTCAGTACCACATCGCCTTCACTGACAGGTTTTATGAGAGGGGGTTCTAATTTGGCCTCTTTAGTGCTCAAGGCTTGTTTCTGAGGTCTTGTCTTCTTTGTGAGTTTTTTCTCCTCAGTACTCTTATCTGTTTTTTTGGCGTTCTTTTTCTGCGGTGCGTGTTTTTTGTCTTAAATATTCTGCGGGGTTTGGCGGCGCCGACTCTCTTCTTCTGCGCTTTTACTGCCTTTACCGCCTTGGACGCCTTTGTAGTTTTTTTGCTTCCCGCCCTTTTTCTTGCCTGTGATCTGCCAAGTGGGGTTATAATGGCGGCCTTGCTGCCGGGTATATTCTCTACATCTACAACACTGGTCTTATCTGCATAGCGCACAGGCTTTTTAGGCGGACGTTTACTGCTTTGCTCTACCTTGTAATCAGGTGGCAATTCTACGACCTGCACATATACAGGTTTCTTCACCGGAGCCTTTCGAGAGACTAACCAGCCGCCGTTCTCACCCACGATAAGAAGAGCCCACATGAGCGCCGCATGGAGGAGAAGCGAGGCAATGATGAAGTATTTGAGCCACGTCGGGCTCTCCAATGATGTTTTTTTTATTGACACGACCTTCTTATTCTGCCAAAATTTTATATTGAACGTAAAATAGCTTTTTTAGCTTTTAAGATGGAGAAATCTCATGTTTGGACTGGGAACAACTGAGCTTGTAGTCATACTCTTTATCATACTTATACTCTTTGGTGTTGGAAAGCTCCCGGAGATCGGTTCAGGTATGGGAAAGGCCATTAAAAACTTCAAACAGGCCGCTGATGAGAAGGAAATAGATATTACGCCGGGGGATGACAAGAAGTAATCTTCCTTTGTTTTTTGCCCGGGGCCTTGCTCTCTGGCTCCTGCGGCACCTATTCCGGCTCTTCTCGTACCATCTTAATCCCTCTGCACTTATACCCCTCTGTGTTTCCATGCACCGGCATTATAAGATTATTTGTTATTCTTTAATCTTTTTAATCAAAAAAAACACCCCGCCTTGCGGGGTTGGATATCCTTGATAAAACTCTTGAATTAGAGGTGTCATGACACCCGTAAAAAGCTTTATGCCTTTATTCGGTCATAGGAAGTCTCCGATTCGGGCCTGCTCTTAAAAGTTCAGTCCTCCCCCTCTGCCCGGCACTTTAGCGCAAAACATCTATACCGTACTCTGCTACGGCGTCATTTAGATCCGGGAAGAGTACCATCGTGGGTATAATGGCTTTTTTGGGTATGGTTCCCTCTGATGTATCTCTAAATGAGCGCAGGAGCCTGTCCACGGGCAGGGTTCTCAGGTCTTTGGCCGTCACAATACGCCCCGGGGCCACCAATTTACTGGCCATCTCTTTTCCCGATGAGTCTAAAACAACTCCGCGTATACCGCTTATCTTTACCGGGCCTTCGCTAATGTTTTTAATTACCGACTCAATGACGAATATCCTGCCGCTGTCTTTGTTTAATACGTAGTAGCCCTTTGTTGACTCTATCTCTATGGTCTGAGCCTTTGTCGGAAGGGCCATTAAGGTATTGTTCTGGGGCCGCGTTTTTATATACAGGATACCGCCGGCAAGGATGAGGATTATTACTATGACTACAAGCGCTCTAAGACCGCCGGACTTTTTAACGCCTTCCTTTGTTGGCTTTTGCGGCACCGTAAACGTAGGCTCTGAGGGTGGTGGGGTCTGTGTTTGTGGCGTGGGAGCCTTTTCCTCAGCGCTTTCAGCCTTTAAGAGTTCCTCATTAAATGAGGGCTTTTCAATACTTACCCCGGCAGAGGTCTCCTCATCGGTCTTACTCTTCTTAAGGCGTTCTCGCAGCTCAAGGTCTTCAGCCGGTTCAGAGGAGGGGCTGTTTTTATCAACATAGTACTTTGCCATAGGCTCAGAGGTCTCATCTGCGGCAGCCTCATAAACAATAAATTCTTCTTTTGCCTCTCCATCTCCCTCGGGGAGTGTATCTGGCGTATTAAAGCTAAGGTCAAAGTCTTTGGCAGCACCTTCTCCATCACCTCTCGTTACCTCTGCCTCGTTAAGAGAGGTCTCTGGCTCATCATAGCTGTAAGGTTCAAAGCTGTTGCCATTACCCTCAACCGTGGCCTTAGTATCATCTGAGGCCTCTTCAGCATCCTCTTCAGCATCCTCTTCCTTTGCCTCTTCTTCTGTACTTGCAACCTCAAGCGCCGTCTCATCAGGCGCGCTGAAAGCTATATCAGGGCTCTTGGAAGGTTCAGGTTCGATCTCTGAATCAAGTTCATTAAAAGCGGCTACGTTATCAACGTATTCTTCAGGTTCTCCGGGGGTACTTTCCTTTGTAAGGTCTTTATCTTCTTCAGGATTATCAACTGCCCCTTCCGGAGGTGCGCCAAAAGTCATCTCAAAGCCTTGAGAGGGCTCGGTGGGACTCTCTATATTTGGTGTCGGCTCTTCTGTGCCTGTTTCTGCTTCTTCTTCAGGCTCAGGCTCTGTCTCAGCCTTTTCCTCATCACCGGGCTCTGCTTTTACCTCAGCCCCCCCTCTGTAATCGTTCTCTGCGCCTGCGTCATGATTTTCTTCTGATGAGGCGGATGAGGGCAAGTCGGCCGGAAGGTCAGTACTCATGTTATTGTCTGCGGACGCAGGGACTATAAAAATATGGGCGCATTTTGAGCACTGCACCTTTACGGCGGCAGTAGATATCATCGAGGCGTCAAGGCGGTATTTTGTATCACATTTTTCACATCTGATAATCATTTAGTCTATGTCCCTTTTGTAGTAGTATAAGTATCTCTTTCTTTAACACAGAGGGAGGTTTTTTGCAAGCAGGAGCGTGCTATTCCATGATTAAATTCTCATCAAACCTCAAGTCTTGCCTCTTCAGGTATAAAGCCCTGTGAACAGCCTGCCAAGAGCCTTTTTTTACTTCAATCTTGTCTCTGTTCCTTAAATGTCTTATAATGAAAAGTCAATATAATTGCGAGTATTGGGAAGTTACCTTAAGCAAGGGGCCGCGCCCCGTAATATTTAATTAAAAAGGTCATTGCATGCTGCTAAAATTCGTTCTTTTCCTCCATATTACCTCGGCCATATTCTGGGTTGGGGGTATGTTGTTCATAAGCCTCGTACTTGCTCCTTTTCTCATGAGCTTGCCAACACCTGCAGAGAGGTCAAAAGTTTACCAGGTAGTTGGAAAAAAATACCGTCGTTACGGCTGGACGGCTATTATAACCCTGCTCATTACAGGCCCGATTATCCTTTTTCAACTTTATGGCGTCTGGCCTCACGCAATATTTACCTCTGACCTTCACGGCACCCCACTTGGAAGGGCTCTATCCATAAAACTTACCTTTGTGCTTCTACTCGTAATCTCCAGCCTTGTTCATGACTTCTGGTTAGGTCCCAAGGCACGGGGCTCTCGTAAATTCAGCACTATCGCCAAGGTCTTTGGCAGAACCAACCTTCTTATCGCCATGATTATTGTGATATTCGCAGTTTTTCTGAGGGCAGGCGGCATATAAGGGGCTCTCTATGCATAAGTTCAACCCCGCTCACATAGAACGTCTTCTTGGAGGAGGCAGGTTAAAAGAAGTAAAACCCCGTCAGCTTTTACTTGAGGCCGGGCTTCGTAGGGGCCGGGTCTTTATTGATATAGGCTGCGGACCGGGGTTTTTTACGCTGCCGGCCTCACGTATCATCGGTGCAAAGGGGATGGCCTATGCCGTTGATACAGAGCCCCTTATGCTCGCTGAGCTGAAAAAGAGAAACCCTCCTTCCAACATAAAGTACGTAGTCTCACGCGAGAGCTCCGTACCGCTGCCTGATTCTACTGCCGATTTTCTCCTCCTTGTCCATGTACTCCATGAAGCTGAGGACAGGTATGCCTTTCTTATGGAACTAAAACGCCTCATGAAACCAGGGGCAAAACTCCTTGTTGTTGACTGGAAAAAAAGAAGAGAAGAACATGGCCCGCCTATCTGTGACAGGATTACCCTTAAGGAGTTAATGGCTCTCCTTAAGGAGACCGGGTTTAAAGGTATCACATCGAAACCCTTTAATAACAACCCCTCTCACTATCGCGTAATCGCTCGTAAATAACTACTCCCCTCCCACTTTCTTTTGGAAAAAAGAAAGTGGGGCAAAGAAAACCAACGGAGGGTTTACGTTGATCGCGCTGAATATGCGTCTGTCTCTCACGATTGGTACAGGCATAAAAAGAAAGTGGGGCAAAGAAAACCAATTGAGGGTATGCGTTGATCGCGCTGAATATGCGTCTGTCTCTCACGATTAATATAAGAATGGAAAATTAAACAACAGATTGGCAAGGAGATAAAGATAATGGAGGTTACGATTAACGGCTCAGAACTCTCTCTTGTCCACGGAGACATTACTCTGGCCGAGACCGAGGCCATAGGTAATGCCGCCAACTCGCGTCTCGCAGGCGGCGGTGGTGTGGACGGCGCCATCCACAGGGCAGGGGGGCCTTCCATAATGGCCCAGTGCCGCAAGATAGGCGGCTGTGCTACAGGCAAGGCCGTGCTTACAGGCGGAGGTGCTCTCAAGGCAAAATATGTTATCCACGGCGTGGGGCCCGTGTACCACGGCGGCACTCGCGGTGAGGCCGAGCTGCTAAAATCCGTTTACGCCGAGTCCCTCGCCATAGCCTCCGGTAAGGGCATAAAGAGTATCTCCTTTCCATCCATCAGCACTGGCGTCTACGGCTATCCCATAGAAGAGGCCGCTCGTATCGCCCTCAGGACTGTTATTGATTTTCTAAAAAAAGATGAGGTTCTTGAGCTTGTGCGCTTTGTGCTTTTTTTTCACAAAGACCTCATGGTCTACGAGGATGCCTTAAAGGAGGTACTCGGTTGACAAGCTCTCTCTTACTCCACACCATCATACAGGGCTGAACTTGAGTAAAGAAAAATTATTTAAAACCAGTTCGATAGGTGAAGACTTAACGAATGTTTGTTATGATGAAGAAACTGACAGGTATGAATATACTAAGGAACGTCTGATTAATTCGAGCAAATAGAGAGATTATTCATTTGTAGCTCGCAAGAAAAGCAGTTTTTGCTGAAAATAGTAACCGATATGGCTTTTTATGGCCCCGGCTGTGCTCCTTAGGCCGCTTTTTTCTTCCT
>JAJRZX010000029.1 GCA_024275045.1 Deltaproteobacteria bacterium | reverse complement strand
GCGGTTACGGTATCATCAAGCTCTAATATGAGCCTGAAGAGCGGGATACAGCAGGCAAGGACAGGAAGGGACCTGCCTCTAAAACCCCTTGCCGAGGCCATTAACCAATCTCTGGAGCGTGGAACGGATGTATATATTACGGCCCATAACAGGGCACAGGCAGAGAGGACCGCGGAGCTGCTGCGTGGTTATGATATAGATGCCCCTGTCTCTCAGGGCGGCTCTCTGCCTGCGCCATCGTCTCACGGGGTTTTTATTCGAGAGGGCTCTATCTCGGCGGGTTTTACTCTTGTAAACCCGGCTATCGCCATAATCACTGAAGAGGAGATATTCGGCGCAAGGGTAAATAAGAGGCCCTCGCCTCCTGCAAGGCCGGGAGAGGCGCTTACGGATCTGGCGGATCTGGCCGAGGGTGACTTCATAGTCCACACCCTTCACGGCATAGGTCTTTACAGGGGCCTTAAGAGGCGTACCGTAGAGGGGGTGGCAAAGGATTTTCTCCTCCTTGAGTACCTTGGAGGCGACAGGCTGTATATGCCTGTTGAGAGGATGGACCGCCTTGTAAGGTACAACAGCTTTGAGGGTAGAGCCGAGCCTGAGCTCGATAAGCTCGGGGGGCAGAAGTGGAAAAAGACCAAGGGCAAGATAAAAAAGGCCATTGAGAACATGGCCGGAGAGCTCTTGAAGTTATACGCCGCGAGGCACGTGGCCCCGGGTTTTGCCTTCTCCGCTCCTGATGCCTCTTTTCGAGAAATGGAGGCAGGGTTTGAGTACGAGGAGACGCCTGATCAGGCACGGGCCATTCTGGATTGCATTAAGGATATGATGCAGCCATCGCCAATGGACAGGCTTGTCTGCGGCGATGTGGGGTACGGTAAGACAGAGGTTGCCATAAGGGCAGCCTTTAAGGCCGTGCTTGATGGTAAGCAGGTGGCCATCCTTGTGCCCACCACGGTGCTTGCCCAGCAGCACTACATTACCTTTAGAAGGCGTCTTGGCGCCTATCCTGTAAATATAGAGGTGATTAGCCGTTTCAGGACGAAAAAAGAACAGAAAGAGATACTCGCCCGTCTCAGCATAGGCGGGGTGGATATTATCATCGGCACCCACAGGCTTGCGCAGGGGGATATTTCCTTTAAAGACCTTGGCCTTGTTATTATTGATGAGGAGCACAGATTCGGCGTTCGCCAGAAGGAGCGTCTCAAGAAGATGCGGAGCACCGTTGACGTGCTGGCCCTTACGGCTACCCCCATACCAAGGACCCTGCATATGTCCCTTGCAAGCCTTCGTGATCTCAGCATCATCAACACCCCGCCTGAGGACAGGCTTGCCGTAAGCACAGAGGTGCTGAGGTTTGACGAGTCTGTTATAAAGGACGCCATAGAGCGCGAGATGGACCGCGGCGGGCAGGTCTTTTTTGTCCATAACAGAGTACAATCCATGGCACCTGTTGAGGATATGCTGAGGCGGATACTGCCTCACGCGCGTATTGCCGTTGCCCACGGGCAGATGCGAGAGCATGAGCTTGAGAAAAAGATGCTTGGTTTTGTTAATCGTGAATTCGATGTGCTGTTATCAACGGCCATAATCGAGTCAGGCCTTGATATACCATCGGCCAATACCATAATAATCAACAGGGCGGATGCCTTTGGGCTTGCCGAGTTATACCAGCTCCGAGGCCGCGTGGGGCGCTCCAGCAGGCGCGCCTATGCGTATTTTATGATACCCGAGACCATGAACCTTACGGTTGATGCGCAAAAGCGCCTTGACGTAATACGGGAGTTATGTGAGCCGGGTTCGGGTTTTAAGGTGGCGGCATATGACCTTGAGATACGAGGCGCCGGAGAGCTCCTTGGGACAAACCAGTCCGGCCAGATAGCGGCCGTGGGTTTTGAGATGTACAGGCGTATTCTTGAGGATACGGTGGCTGAGATGAAGGGTGAAAAAATACAGGAAGAGGCGGAGCCGGAGGTTAATATAAAGGTCTCGCAGTATATACCTGATGATTACGTGCCCCATACAGGCCAGAGGCTTGGCCTGTATAAGAGGTTTGCCTCTATTCAGAGCGACGAAGAGCTTGGCGCCATTGAAGAGGAGGTTCTGGACCGATACGGGCCCCTTCCCGAGGTGGTGGAAAATATCATGGAGACCGTGCGCTTAAGGCTGCTCTTAAAATCTCTTAAGGCAAGAGAGCTTGACCAGAAGGCAGGTAGACTTTATATTAATTTTAACGGTACAGGCGATACTCCCACGGATCCCTCTGTTGTGAGTAACGCTACGCGCCTTGTACGCGGTGATTCGGCAAGGTTTCGTATCTTAAGCGATGGCAGGTTCTCAGCCCGTCTTGCGGATGGGTGCGCCCCCCTTGTTGAGGCTCAATATGTATTGAAAGAACTTCTTGGCAGGTGTTATAGTGAGAATTAACCTTAATAAGGCAGGTTCGAGTAGAGGTCTGGTTGCTTTTACGGCACTGGCCCTTATTCTGCTGCTCTCTGGCTGCGGCGGTCCCGGCGGCGCTCCCTCTCCTGAAGAGGTGATTATTAATGTGGGCGGGCGCACTGTAACTTATGCCTTTTTTCAGGCGAGGGTGCGAAGAACTATTGCCGGTGGCGAATCAGATGCAACCCTTGCCGGTCAAGGGGTGGACGAGGCCGCTATAAGAAAGGACGTGGCAGCGGAGATTATAGAAGAGGAACTTATCCTTGGCGAGGCGGCCCGCCTTGGCATTACACTGCCCCCCGCAGAGCTTCGCGCCGAGGGAGCGCGTATAAGAGAGGAGGCCGATGGCGAGGGCTTTGAGGAGGGACTTATCAAGGCCTATGGTACCATGGAGGGCTGGTTCGATGAGCTCGGGAGACGACTGCTTATTGAGAAGACCATAACCGCGGTTGTGGATGAAGGTGTGGAGATAAAAAAGGACGCGGCCCTGAAGTATTACCGTGCCCACTTAAAGGATTATGAAACTGGGCAGAAAGTGCACGCCAGGATGATAGTCTTGTCAACGGAGGAAGAGGCAGAGAAGGTGCGTAAAGGGCTTACAAAGGATAACTTTGCAGATAGGGCACGTAAGGTATCTCTCAGCCCCGAGGCGCCTGAGGGCGGGGACCTTGGTTATTTTGCAAGAGGAGAGATGCCCGAGGAGTTTGAAAAAGCCGTCTTTCCTCTTAAGCCGGGCGAGATAAGCGAGACAGTAAAGACAGAGTACGGTTATCATATATTTCTGCTTGTGGGGCGCACAGGGGGTAAACGTCTTACCTTTAAAGAGGCACGCAAGGATATTTACAAGACCCTTCGCCGTCGGGGAAGAGAAGCGTCTTTTGAGCAATGGATAAACTCATTAAAAAAGAATACGCAAATAGAGGTAAGGGAGGAGTTTTTGTGATTAGTAAAAAAAGATGGTTTTTTTCCGCAATTCTTGCAGAGGGGTTGCTCGTTGTTTTTTTCTTAATTCTCACGCCTGCGGTACACGCAAAGATTATGGACAGGATAGTGGCCGTGATAAACGACGAGGTCATAACCCTATCGGAGCTTAAGGCTACCGTGGCCCTTGAGAAGAGCGCCTTTAAGGATACCGCAGATGCCGCTGCCGGGATTACGGATAAAAAAATACTTGATGCCTTAATAAAGGAAAAACTCATAAAGCAGGCATCTGACAAGGTGGGCATAGAGGTAAGTGAGGAGGAGATAGATAACGCTGTTGACGCCGTGCAGGAGCAGAACGGCTTTACCCGCAAAGAGCTTATGCTGGCCCTTGCAGGAAGCGGCCTTACATATGATGAGTACAGGGACAGGCTGCGCGAGCAGATAAGGTCCTCAAAGTTTATGGACATGCGGTTCCGTTCACGCATAGATATAAAACCCGATGAGATAGAGAATTATTATAGGCAGCACCTTGACAAGTTTTACGGCACTCCATCGTACAGGATAGGTCTTATTTTTATTGATGGAGAGGATAAGGCGAGGGCCGCGAAGAGGCTCTATCAGGTGGAGAAGGGCATACGCAAGAAGCGGGACTTTGCCGAGCTCGCAAGGTCTTACTCTGACGATCAGAGCTCCGAGGCGGGCGGCGACCTTGGTTATGTAAAGGCGGGAGAGCTGGACGAGTCTCTGGAGCGTGCCATACGCGCACTCAGCGTAGGCGAGGTAAGCCCCTCCATAAGAAAACCCGAAGGTATATACTTTGTAAAATTCATGGCCTATCTCGCCGGAGAACCGGCTCCTCTTGAGGAGGTAAGGGATACTATCTATGAGACACTCTTTAGCAGGACTTACAAGGAGATGGTAGATACGTGGCTTGAGAACGAGAAGGACCTTGCCAATATTGACGTAAGGCTCTGATGCCGAATAACAGCGTGAAGCGTGTGAGACAAAAGATAGCCATTACCATGGGCGACCCCGCGGGCATAGGTCCTGAACTTGTGCTGCGGGCCATTACGGACTCGCGTGTTCTTGATGTGGCAAGCCCTGTTGTATACGGAGATTGGGGAGTACTTGAGCTTGTAGCAAAAAAACTCGGTTTAACCTCACCCGCCAAAGAAAGTATAGTTCGCACAAGCGCCATTGATACTTCTTGCCTGAAACCCGGACATGCCGGTAAAGAAGGCGGAGTGGCCATGATAGCCGCTGTGGAGCGCGCTGTAAAGGACGCACTCTCGGGGGTGGTATCGGCGGTTGTAACCGCGCCCATTAATAAAGAGACGGCGCAGTTATCGGGTTTTAAGTTCCCCGGCCATACCGAGTTTATCGCTCACCTCTGTGGAGATAAAACCCCTGTGATGATGCTCTGCGGCCCGGGCCCGGATGACCTCAAAGTCGCCCTTGTCACCACCCATGTTTCCATGAGAGAGCTGCCCGGTCTTATTACAGAAGAGAGCGTCTACAGAACTATAGTAACAACGGCCCGCTCCTTACAAAACCTATTTGCAATCAAAAACCCATCCATAGCCGTTGCCGGCCTTAACCCCCACGCAGGCGAGGGCGGCATCTTTGGCGCGGAAGAAGAAGAGGTCATTGTACCGGCCATAAAAAAGGCACAGGCAGAGGGCCTTAATGTCACGGGCCCCGTGCCCCCTGATACGGTCTTTTACCGCGCCGTACGGAAAAAAGAGTTTAACGCCGTTATCTGCATGTACCACGACCAGGGCCTTGGCCCGCTGAAACTTCTGCATTTTGATGACGGTATAAACGTCACGCTGGGCCTGCCCGTAATACGCACCTCACCGGACCACGGCACGGCCTATGATATTGCGTGGAAGGGGCAGGCAAAACCCCTTAGCCTAATATCAGCCATTGAGACGGCCTCCATGATGGCAAGTAATTTGGTTTCTTTTAACAAAAGAAACCAAATTACTTGAGAAAACTTCCTTACTTTCTTTTGGAAAAAAGAAAGTAAGACAAAGAAAACCAATAGGGGATGTGGATGATTGCATTGAAAATACGTCCCGCGCCCCACGGGGGTTTTTTAAAAATTTTGGGTAGAGCGTTAGCTCTACGCAACAATTAAAAGAAATGAAAAACATAATCATAAAAGGCGCGCGAGAACATAACCTCAAAAACATAGACGTGGTAATACCGCGCGATAAACTCGTGGTCATTACCGGCGTATCGGGTTCGGGTAAATCCTCACTGGCCTTTGATACCATCTACGCCGAGGGTCAGCGCAGGTATGTTGAGAGCCTCTCGGCGTACGCGCGTCAGTTTCTTGAACAAGTCGATAAACCCGATGTGGAATCCATCGCCGGTTTATCTCCCTCCATCGCAATTGAGCAGAAAACAACTTCTCGTAACCCCCGCTCTACCGTGGCCACGGTAACTGAGCTTTACGATTATTTGCGCCTCTTATTCGCCCGTGTGGGCCGTCCATTTTGCTATAAGTGCGGGGCTGCCATTACGGCGCAGAGCATCGAGCAGATGGTGGAGCGTGTCATGAGTCTGCCTGTGGGGCAGAAGGTAATTGTCTACTCCCCACTTGTGCGCGGGCGCAAGGGCGGGTTCAGAAAAGAGCTTAATAACCTCCTGAAGGAGGGTTACACAAGGGTGGTTGTAGACGGTCTCACCCGTGACCTTGAGGAAACCATACTCCTTGATAAACGCAAGAAACACAATATAGACGTTGTCGTGGACAGGCTTGTAATTAAAGACGGGCTTATGGCAAGGCTCGGTGATTCCCTTGAGGCGGCAACACGTCTGTCAGGCGGTCTTGTCCGGGTGGAGGTCTTGGAGGGGGAGGAGTTTTTTTTCAACGAGAACCTTGCCTGCGTAAAGTGCGGCATTTCCTACCCTGAGATTACACCTGCCTTTTTCTCTTTTAACAGCCCTTACGGGGCCTGCACCGAGTGCAAGGGCCTTGGCGAGGATTTTTACTTTGACCCTTCCCGCGTTATCAGCGACCCCGCTTTATCGCTTTCCCGCGGGGCCATAACTCCGTGGAAGTCAAAGGACGGCAAATCCTGTATACCTTATTACGCACATATCCTTCGTGGGCTGGCAGAGTTTTACGGGTTCAGCCTTGATGAGCCCTGGGAAAATCTGCCTGAGTCTGTACGGGATATTATTCTTTTTGGCACAGGCGAAGAGGAGATAGACTTTCACTACGGGATGAAAAAAGGCGATTACTCGCACAGGGGCCCCTTTGAGGGGGTAATAAAAAACCTTGAGAGGCGTTATCACGGCACAGAGTCCGAGTCCGTGCGAAAGGCCCTTGAGCTGCATATGAGTACAGAGTCCTGTAAGGCATGCAAGGGCTCGCGGCTAAAACGAGAGGCCCTTTTTATCAGGGTGGGGGGGCTGAGCATTTTTGATGTGGTAAAGATGTCCATTGAGGAGGCGGGTGGGTTTTTCCGCCGTCTGAAGTTAAAAAAACTTGAGGTTGAGATAGGACGCCGTATCTTAAAGGAGATAGAGGAGAGGCTTGGATTTCTCCTTAACGTGGGGCTTGGTTATATTACGCTTCAGAGATCCGCCTCTACGTTATCTGGCGGAGAGGCGCAGAGGATACGCCTTGCCACGCAGATAGGTTCAAGCCTTGTTGGTGTATTATATATACTTGACGAACCCTCCATAGGGCTGCATCAGCGCGATAACATAAGGCTCCTTGGCGCGCTTAAGAGGCTTCGCGATATGGGTAACTCCGTAATAGTGGTAGAGCACGATGAGGAGACCATGCGCGAGTCTGATTATATTATAGACATGGGCCCCGGGGCTGGCGGAGGCGGGGGCAGGGTTGTGGCATGCGGTACATATGAAGAGATACTTGCGGACAAGGACTCTCTAACAGGCAAGTACCTCTCAGGCGAACTGCTAATACCGGTGCCAAAGAAGAGAAAAACCGCGGGCAAAAGGGTTCTGAGTTTTAAGGGGCTTAAGGCCAATAACCTTAATAACATAGACGTTGATATACCCCTTGGTTTAATCACCTGCGTTACCGGAGTATCGGGCTCAGGCAAGAGCACCCTTGTCCTTGATACCATATATAAGAATCTCGCAAAAAAACTCTACCGCTCAAGGGTGCGCGCGGGGGAGGCCGCCACAATTACGGGGCTTGAGTTTATTGATAAGGTAATAGCCATAGACCAGACCCCCATAGGGCGTACGCCACGCAGTAACCCGGCTACTTATACGGGGCTCTTTACCTTTATTCGCGATCTCTTCAGCAACCTGCCCATGTCTCGTGTGCGCGGTTTTGGTCCCGGCAGGTTCAGTTTTAACGTAAAGGGAGGCAGGTGCGAGGCCTGCCGCGGAGACGGGCTTATAAAGGTGGAGATGCATTTTTTACCTGATGTCTACGTTACATGCGACGTATGCAGAGGGCTTAGATACAACCGTGATACACTGGAGGTGCGCTTTAAGGGCAAGACCATAGCTGATTGCCTCTCACTTACCGTTACCGAGGCCCTGGAGTTTTTCGCCAACATACCGCGTATAAAGGCCAAGCTGAAGACCCTCTCTGATGTGGGGCTGGGGTACATTCATCTTGGCCAGCCCACTACGCACCTGTCTGGCGGAGAGGCGCAGAGGATTAAGATATCGCGGGAGCTCTCCAAACGGGGCACGGGCAGAACCCTTTATATACTGGACGAGCCCACGACAGGGCTGCACTTTGCCGATATACACATGCTGATCAATGTACTTGCAAGGCTTACCGAGGGCGGCAACAGCGTGCTTATTATCGAGCATAACCTTGATGTGATTAAATCCGCTGATTACGTAATAGACCTTGGCCCCGAGGGCGGTACCGGCGGAGGTACTATTGTTGCCAGCGGCACGCCTGAGGATGTGGCCTCTGTAAAGGGCTCGTATACAGGGGCTTACCTTAAGGCCGCGCTTGCGGCTCATGCCCTATCTTCTTAATTAAGGCACTCTTTATTATGCGTGGATACCTTTACCTGTTTACCATTCTCCTGCTTCTTACCGCCTGCGCCCATGGCGGCCATGACTCCATGAGGGCTTCTACGGGTATAGCCTCGTGGTACGGCCCTGACTTTAACGGCAAGCTCACGGCAAGCGGCGAGGTCTATGATATGAACGCCTTTACTGCGGCCCATAAGACTCTGCCTCTGGGCACTATCGTTGAGGTAAAGAACCTTGAGAACAAGAGAACCGTGCGCCTTACCATAAACGACAGGGGTCCATTTGTGCGGGGGCGTATTATAGACCTCTCATACAGGGGAGCGGTAGAGCTTGGAGTGGTGAAAAACGGCACTGCCCGCGTCTCTGTAACTCCCGTTGGAAGGGATGGGCGGTATATAAAATACATCAGGGTCAGTGATAAGGGCAGCGGTGCGTATACCGTTCAGATAGGGGCCTTTACAAGTAAAGAAAGGGCAGAAAAACTCCTCAGGGCCCTTGATATAGAGCGTTCAGGGGCCTATATATCAAAGGCAAAGGTCTCGGGAAAGGTCTTTTACAGGGTACGAGCGGGAGACTTCGCCTCAAGGAGCAGCGCGCTGAAAGTAGCGAACAGTCTTGCCTATGAGGGTTATGAGGCAGTCTTGATGAGAAAGTAAGCGGTCTCTTTTCTGCTGCTTGAAAACCCTACTTTTAGGGGATGGACGCATATGATGAGTCGTGTTATTGTCTTGGTGTAGGGTGAAGAGGTCCGGGTTTTTTTAAATATAAGTCCTTAAAACGCCCTAAGAACATGAAAAGTTAAGGGCGATATGAGGTGAAATTTTAACATTCTTGCGTAAACTATATTCCATGTGTTAAATTCAGCGCACACAGCCAAGGCGTGAGATGGACGGTTGTGTGTGTTTCTAATGCAAAGCGTATTTACCCGAACCTCTTTACACAGCTTGATATTTAATCGTAGATAACAGGAGACGCGGGATGACATCTGAGAGCTCAAGGTTTATTTTTCAAAGGTCTTTTTACGGTCTTATTATTTTATTTCTTCTGGTTTTAATCTCACTTCCGGCCGCATCTTCTGCCGCAGGTCCGCAGACCACACGCGCTCGCAGCGGCCCGGCGGTTGAGATGATACCGGCCAATCTGGCCAGGGTTACCATGACCCCGCAGATGGGCGTGGATGTGCCTCTTGGTTACGCCATAGACAAGAAAATACTTAAAAGACTGAAAAACACCCCTTATGTAACTCCAAAAGGCGGTGTTCAGCCTGCCCGTCACCGGGACCCCGCGGGAAAGGCAAAGGTCACGGCACCGGCACCCCTTGCGCCAGGTCTTTTGCTGGACTTTGAGGGTAGAGACGATAGCGGTCAGCCTGATGGTTTTCTTCACAGGCCCCCGGACCCTACTATTGCCGCAGGGCTCAATCATATTGTTACTGTAGTTAATTCCACTATTGATATTTATGATAAGACAGGCGGCCTTGTCCTTGAGTCGAGTCTGGCATCATGGTTTGCCTCTCTTACCCCCCCGGGAGGCCCCTTTGATCCCAAGGTAGTCTATGACGCGCAGGCCGGGCACTGGATGATTATCGCGCTGGCCTCTGATTTTAGCGCACAGTCCTCTTTTCTCTTATCCGTATCTCAGACATCAGACCCCACGGGCCCCTGGTGGAACTACGACATAAGCAGCGTAACGACCTTTGGTGGCAACGCCTGGGGGGATTATGAAGATATTGGCTTTGATAATAAGACACCGGGCAGCGTTTATATCTCATCAAACCAGTTTTCTTTTAAGCTGGGCTTTTTCAAAACAGCGCAGTTAGTAACGCTGTCCAAGTCCGAGCTCTATACGGGCGGGGCACTTACTTTATTTAAGACCGTAAACCTTAAGAACGCCGATGGTTCAATGGCTTTTTCCATACGCCCGGCACGCACGTTAGGGGCTGTCTCTGATGAGTTTATGATAAACTCCAAGTCCGGAGGCGGGGCGAAAGTAACGCTCTGGAAGGTTACTCATGCCTTTCCTGCAGCACCGGTCATCACAAGACAGGCTGCGGTGGATATAGGCGGGTACAGCCCGGCGCCAAACGCGCCGCAGCCGGGTTGCGGTAATCTTCTTGATACCATTGATAACAGGATATTTAACGCTGTTTACAAGAACGGGCAGCTTTACGCCGCTTTCACCGAGGGTTTTAACTGGGGCAGCGGTACTGTGGCTGCGGTGAGGTTTCTTGAGATAGATACGGCCTCCAATACCACGGTTGTTAACGAGACCTACGGCTCGGATGGGCTCTTCTACTGGTTTCCCGCAGTTACCGTAGACAGCGGAGGCAATATAATCTCCGTATTTGCCAGGGGCGGAGCTGCCGAGTACGCGGGAGTCCGCTACAGCGGACGGCTCACAACGGATACTGCCACGCAGGCGAGTCTGCTTCTTAAGAACGGTACGGCCTGTATTACGGGATCGCGCTGGGGCGATTACTTTGGTGTAAGCGTAGACCCTGTGGATAACGCCAATGTGTGGGTATACGGCGAGTGGTCCAAAAACCTCACCGGCATCAGCTCTGTCTGGGATTGGGGCACATGGGTTGGCGAGGTTAGTTTTAACCTTACCTCACCGCCTGCGATTACGCTGGCCATGGTACCTGATGCGGTAAGTGTAGCGCAAGGCGGCACCCTTGGTTATCAGGTCTCTGCCACGAACACTACGGCCATAACGCAGTGTCTGGATTACTGGGAGAACGTAACCCTGACGAACGGCTCAATTTATCCTGCCGTTGGAGAGCTCTTTGGTCCGGTGCATATCTGTCTTAACGCCGGTACAACAAAAAGCGTGCATATGACGCAAAGCGTGCCTATTGGAGCGCCCATTGGTTCTTATATTTATCACGGGTATATCGGGCCTTATTCTCTTGTGGATAACAGCGATATGTTTAACTTCAATGTGACGGCCTTTGGTGCGGTTGTAAAAAACCCGGCCCGGTCATGGAAGCTTCTTGAGAATGGTTTCAAAGAGTAGTTCCGGCTGTAGAGATAAGTAGTCACGAGTCTTCTGCCGCGGTCTTTCCCGGGCCGCGGCAGAGATTTTTGTGCTTGTAACCCTGTGATTCTATTAAGGTTGCTTGGTTATGGAAGAGGCAGATAGAAGATAATATTGCCATGAGGGCTTGAAATTATAAGATTCTTAAGCTAAAATTATTAACATCAAGAGAGGTGGAAAAAGCGGTAAATACATACTTGGACTCTGTACATGGAGGTCTTGTCCGGGGTAATTCCAGTGAGAGCGCCGAGGTTTATCTACAGGATGTGTACAAACCTCGCCATGGGATACAACTGTATCAAAACCAACAAGTATCAGACAACAAGGAGAAGATTCATGGGTATGCAGAAAAAAGTTATCAGGTTATTTACTATAGGTCTTGGGTTTGTACTGGGGCTTGGTGTTCTTGCAAGCGCACAGGTACAGGCAGAGATTGGACCTTCGTCTTCCACGGATAAATCTGTATTGACCCTTGAGTCAGTAAGACAGAATTACCTTGCCGCTGAGAGGGCAAAGAAGTTAAGGGGAGAGCTGAAAAGCACGGCCACGTCCTCAGAAAATCCCGGTCAGTGGCTGAGGCAAGTGGAGCGCAACTCCGTTAACATGGTGACAAACCGTCTCTGGGCTGATGAGCAGAAGGTGGTGAATATTGGGGGCAGGGAGTATTACGTACCTAACGCGGATTACGGCTTTGCCTTTACACATAACCCTTCGCTCCGTTACGCTACGGACCCTGTAACAGGTAAGAAAATAGACAAATCAGGGGCTCTGGCCTACTCGGATTACAAGGACAGGGTTTTATACTTTGAGTCTCAGGACAGCTACAGGGAGTTCTTGTCTGCTTTTGGCAAATAAGAGCTGATTAAAGGGTAATAAGATTAAGAGCGGCTCGGGGAGACTCGGCCGCTCTTTTTTTACGTCAGGGGCTGAGTAAGTGGGAAGCACGGGGTTTGTCATAATACCCCTTCTCCTCTCTCGGCAGGGTACGTTGCGCTGGTCTTATTCGAAGGGGAGCGTGTAAGAGAAGAGAGTCTTCTATATACGCTGTGTGAGGTTATGAATATTAGAATAAAGGTTAATCAATCTCCTTCTCTTTAATGGCCTTTACAATTTCAATGCCGCTGCTTGTGCCGATCCTTCCTGCCCCGGCCCTTAGCATGGCAAGGGTCTGTGGAAGGGTTTTTATGCCTCCCGAGGCCTTTATTCCGGCCCTGCCTGCCGCAAGTTGCGATAAAAGCCTGATGTCTTCTACCGCGGCCCCGTCTGGGGCAAAACCTGTTGATGTCTTTATGAAGCGGGCCCCTGCCTTGATGATAATTTCCACCGCACGCGTTTTTTGCGCCTCATTAAGATAAGAGGTCTCTATTATCACCTTAACAATCGCCTCTGGTATTGCCGTGACAACCGCAGCTATCTCATCCTCCACGAGGGCGAATTCGCCGCCATGAAAGGCGCTATGGTTCATTACCATGTCCACTTCCTGCGCTCCTTCGTCAACGGCCTTACGGGCGGCAAGGACCTTTATTTCCGCTGCCTCGTAGCCAAGTGGGAAACCAACGACTGTGGAGACTTTGATGGGGCTTTTCTCAAGGCACCTTGCGGCAAGCGGCACATGGCAGGGCGGTACACAGAGCGTGGCAAATGAATAGGCAAGGGCTTTTTTCGCAAGCGCTTCCACGTCGGCCCCGGCAGCAAGTGGGCTTAAGATGGTGAGGTCTATTTTGCGGGCAAGTGCTTCTCTGGTCATGATAGATTAAGTATAATGATGTTTTTTGTAATTAAGGCGTAAAAAAAGGAAGGAAAACAACTTCTTTCCTTCCTGAGGGTCTTGTAAGACCTCTCTATGGTACGTCTTTTGCTGAAGACGTACGTAACTTGATGCATTCTCTTTTTATCTTATCTTCCATAGGCACCTCCTTTTTTAAAGCCGGTACCATGTAACTCCTCTCAGAAAACTCTTGTTCTTTACTCCATCCCCGTCTTTATTCAAACCCCAAGAGTCTTTTTTTCGAGCCTCTCTCTTTACTCCACCGCCAGTCACTTAACTTTGCGTTGCGTCTGACTCCACTCTGTTTGTAACTCCTTCCCAGATCTTGCTCCGCCCCTTTTCTTGCTCCCTCTATCGCCCCCCTCACGCCCCTCTCTTTACTCTACCCGCTCATAAATTCTACTCTTTTTTACTCACGCCCCTCTCTTTAAACACGCCCCTCACGCCCCTGATGCCCCT
>JAJRZX010000028.1 GCA_024275045.1 Deltaproteobacteria bacterium | reverse complement strand
TCGCCGCGGCTAAGATTGTCATCATAGAGATAGTAGAGAGAGACCTGCCAGAGCTGCGGCTGAGACCGAAGCTTGCCATGAAGCAGATATTCATGGCAAAAGAAAATGCTTCCTGCGTTCAAAACTTCTTTACACCGCCGATAAAACAATCTCAAAACGGAACCCTGTGATAATCGGGCGATTATTTACTGAGGCTCTTCAACCTCTTTGCCATCTCAATCCTCTGTTTCAACGCTCTGTTCTCCGGTGCAAGAAGAAGGGCCTCGGAGTATTCTTTTAAGGCCGCATCAAACATTCCCTTACCCAGATAAACATTACCGAGGTTCTTTTTTATAAAAAACACAGTACCCGGATTACCGGTAAGGCTAAGGGCTTTTTGAAAAGCTGCAAAGGCTTCATCAAGGCGGCCTGACTCTAAATACTCTACGCCGAGGTTATTAAATATCTCCGGTGAATCAGGGGCTATGGCATAAGCCCTCTTGTATGCGTCTATGGCCTCGGCACTGCGCCCTGCACGGCCCGCCGCAGAGCCAAGGTTTATATACACCACCTTGCTGTCCGTTGTCTTTTTCGCCGCATCTTTCCAGAGAGTATAATTGCTCTCCCAGACCCTGTTTCTAAGTACTGTCTGCACTGAGAAGACCGCTGCTATAAAGACGATAACTGCCAGAAAGACCGGTACCCTGCCTCTGAAAACCCCGGGTGTTTTTAACTTTATTACAAGCCGGTAAACAAAGGCGGAGATAAGTATTGAAAACCCCACGGAAGGAATATAGAGGTATCGCTCTGCAAAGGCGTTGCCTCTAACGCCCACACCGGGGATGTAGAGCGCGGGAGAGAGGGCAAGCAAGGCAAAGAAGATACAAAAAAGCGCCGTCCTCTTGTATTTGATTAACAGAAAACTCAGAAGAGGCAGGAAAAGCAGGAGCGGTAAGAGAGGAAGAAACTCATACTCGCCCACTGAGAGAACAGGGTGAAATGAGTAAAAGACATTAAGGCCCACAGGGTAAAAAAGTAGGCGTATATACTCGGCAAAGAGGGGCGGTATGTTCAAAAAGTACTGGAATACCGTAAGGCTCGCGCTCTGCTTGAAAGGCACAAAACCGGCAAGAAAATGCATTCTGATTAAAACATAAAAGATGAGTATCAGAAGATAAGGTAGGTACCTCAGAGAGCTGCGGAGTATGGAGCGCAGATTAAACCTTAACCCCGCTCCCACTGTAATATCATAAACAAAAAGCACGGCTATCAATGTTACCGCTGTTTCTTTTAAGAAAACATTGAACACATAAAAAAGAAGGGAGAGCGCAAATAGCGCGGCCCTTGCACGGCCGGCGCCACCGGCCGCGAACCTCATGTAAAAATATAAAGAGGCCAGATAAAAGAAACTCAGGCTCAACTCAGAGATAATAGAAGCAGGAGCAACGGCCTCCACATGCACGGGATGTACGGCAAACAAAAGACCTGCACCAAAAGCAATGAACCTCCCGGCATGCTCTGCCTCTGCCTTAACAACACCTGTGCCGCCGTCACGCTCACCGTACGCCCTCTCGCCAAGAATATGAAGAGCAATGAGATATACCATTACGGTATTGGCTGAGTGTACCAGGAGGTTCGTGAGATGATAAGGCCAGGCCGTAAGGCCGAAGAGGTGATACTCGGCCATAAGGATAAGATGGACAAAGGGCCTGTAGTAGTTTGAATCAGAACCGAGCTTGAAACCCCAGACGTGAGTGGAAAATATTTCAGGCAGGTAGGCTAAGTCCCTTATCCATTTATTATTGACTATAACGTACTTGTCGTCATATACAAAACCGTTATAGAGGGTATTGATAAAGACCACCGAGGCAACGGCGAGAAGCAGGATAATAAATATTATATTCGAGTTTATGAATTGACCGATTCTCTTAGACACACCGCCACCTTGATAAATAGGGCCGCATTGCGGCCCAAGGCATTAACAAATAAATGAAAAATCGAATTTAAAGTAGATATCAATACCTTCAGATATGAACCAAGTTACCGATATTAAACATAAGAGGCATACAACGTAGTACGCTTACAGAGGGCGTATAACCTCATGGATTTTACCGTTATTTTATATCAACACTCTGTAACGGGTCAAGTAATCCAGGCATTTTAAATCACGGACCTGTCTTTTGTACTGATATTACAAGGCCGGCTGCCCGGCACTGGGGCCGTAAAGGCAGATATCGCTGAAGCGTCTTTAAGGATTTTTTTAATTGTCAATCACATATATAATAAGATAAAGTATTGAGCTTAAAAGTATTCTCCTCTTGCCGCCTTTCTGCAAGGGCGGCACGCGGATAAGAGCTTACGAAGCTTTTTTACATATTAATACTTAATACCATATACATCTATAAGGTTGAAAACTTATGATCTTCCCAAGCCAGATATTTCTCTTCTACTTTCTCCCCCTGCTTCTCGCCATTTATTATATAACGCCGAAAAAGTACCGCAACCACACGCTCCTTGCCTTCAGCTACTTTTTTTACCTCTGGGGAAGCGGGCTTTTTTTATTTGCTCTACTGGCCTCAACATCAGTGGACTTCTTTCTCGCGCTGAAGATGGAGAAAAAAGAGGGCCATGCGCGCTCACGTTGGCTCGCCATTGCCATAGCCATAAACATCGCCCTTCTCGCCTACTTCAAGTACTCAAACTTCTTCATCGCAGAGGTAAACGAGGTCCTTACCGCCGCCGGCAGCACGAGCATTAAGTGGACAGAGGTAGTGCTGCCCATAGGCATCTCCTTTTTTACCTTTCAGAAGATCACCTACCTTGTTGACGTATACCGCAAGGAAAAAAAGGCCCTGCACCGCTTTGTTGATTACGGCCTTTATGTGGCCCTCTTTCCGCAGTTAATAGCCGGGCCCATCGTGCGTTTTCATGAGATAAGCGAGCAGCTTCTCTCACGCAGAGAGACCTTTGAGGGCTTTTACGAGGGCACTCTGCGCTTCTCCTGGGGGCTGATGAAAAAAGTGGTTCTGGCAAACAGGTGCGGAGCCATAGCCGATGCCGTATTTGCCCTTAATGCCGGGAGCCTTGATACAAAGATGGCCTGGGTTGGGGTTGTGGCCTATGGGCTGCAGATTTACTTTGATTTTTCCGCCTACTCTGATATGGCCATAGGGCTTGGGCATATGTTCGGCTTCAGGCTGCCGGAGAACTTCAAGAGACCCTACTCTGCCTTAAGCATTACAGACTTCTGGCGCAGATGGCACATAACGCTCTCCAATTTTTTTCGCGATTACCTGTACATACCCCTTGGCGGCAACCGTGTCTCGCCCTCAAAGACATACATAAATCTTATGATAGTCTTTACGCTCTGCGGCCTCTGGCACGGGGCCAACTGGACGTTTCTGGTATGGGGTATATTCCACGGGACCATGCTTATAATAGAGCGCCTCTCTGGGCTTGGCGCCACAAAGGCGACAAACTTTATTTTCTTAAGAAGAGCGGTAACCCTCTTTCTTGTAATGGTTGGATGGGTCTTTTTCAGGGCCGTTGATATGACTCAGGCCGTCTCTATACTGAAAATAATGTTTGTGCCTGTTAGCTATCCCCTGCCCTTTACACTCTTCGAGGCCCTGAACTACAGAAATATATTCTTCATGTCCGTGGCCTCTATAGTGTTTTTTCTACCCCGCAATTTCTCAGGTCTCACCCTTATTGAGAGACACAGACAACCGCTCGTGGAAGCCCTCAGGGTCTCGGCGGTTATCATCATGGTGCTTTATTCCGTAGCCCTTATCGTAAGCGGGTCCTACAATCCATTTATATACTTCCAGTTCTAAGAGGACTATGAGAACAAAAATCCTCACTATCTTCTTCATACTGCTTATCACAAGCCAGGTCTACGGCCTTGCCCTTGCCCCGAAGACTTCCCTTGAAGAAAAGCGCAAGTTCGCCGGGATGCCTGAGTTCAAGGCCGGAAAACTCCTCAAGAGCTCCTATTACCGGCAGCTTGGCAAGTTCCTTGATGACCGCTATCCATATAGGTCTCCCTTTATTGTCACAAAAAACTGGATTGACTACCATGTATTCAATACAAGTCCGTCTCCACGTGTGCATATAGGCAGAGATGGCTGGTTTTACCTGAAACGCGGCATGATTAATTACTTTAAAGATGATTGCAGCGAGAGCGCAAGAGCACGAAACCTTGCCAGAGAGCTTAACCTCATAGAGAAGTACCTCGATTCCCTTGGCAAGCGATTCTTTTTTGTCGTTGCCCCAAATAAAACCACCATATACCCCGAGTTCGTCGGCATAAAACGTTCTCCCCACTCCTGCGGCAAGAGCTTCTACGACCTCTTTTTAACGGCGCTTAAAGACTATCCTCTCCGTGGATTCATAAGACTTGACCAGATGCTCTCAGAGGCCAAAAAAGACAGACAGCTCTACTACAAAAAAGGCACGCACTGGAATGACAGAGGCGCCGTGCTTGCCAGCCGGCGGATACTGCAGAGGCTCTCCACGCCGGATGTAAAATATGAGCTGCCTGATATCAGATACAAAGAGGTGTACCGCAGGCAAGACCTTGCCGCCATGTTCGCCCTTGACCTGAAAGAGAGATCAGATGTCGCCAAGATAAAAGATAAAAGCTTCAAGGTGACTACCGAGAGACTGCCGCCCCTGCTCATGAGCGGCAACTTCCTCATGAGGATAACCACTGAGGCTGATAAAGATCACCCCCTCCTGCCGCGCACCATTATATACAGGGACTCCTTTATGACCCAGCCCCTTAAGATTATCAACGGCTCTTTTGAGGAGATAGACGCGATATGGACCCGTACGATTCCCCTGGACCCTGAGATAGATTACAACGCCCTTGGGGCGGCCGGAATTGTCATTATTGAGGTTATTGAGAGAAACCTTAATAAGGTGCAGTTTAATGAGAGAGCGCTGCTGAGAGCCACAAGGAGCAGGCCGGGTTATTAAACACAAAAGCAAGCCCCCCCTTAATCAACCTTTGGTTCCAAGAGTACTATGAGAACAAAAATCCTCACTATCTTCTTTATACTGCTTATTACAAGCCAGGTCTACGGCCTTGCCCTTACCGCCAAGGTAACTCTTAACGAGAAACGCCTCCTTGCAAAGGCCCCTGAGTTAAAACCAGAGCAGCTCTTTAAGAGTTCCTATTACTCCAGACTGGGCCGATTCCTTGATGACCGCTACCCTTACCGCAGGCCCTTTATCATCGCCAAGAACTGGATAGACTACTACATTTTCTACACATCCCCCTCTCCAAAGGTACATATCGGCACTGATGGATGGCTGTATATGAGAAGCAGCCTTACGGGTTACATAAGAGACGAGTGCGATAAGAAAAGACGAGCCATACACCTTGCCAGAACCCTGCACTCTATTGAAAAGTTATTCGCTTCTGAGAATAAGCGCTTCTTTTTTATAGTAGCCCCTGACAAGGACAGAATATATCCCGAGCATCTTGGTTTTAAGAGACCAAAAAATACCTGCGGAAAAAACTTTTACGGACTCTTCCTTGAAGCCCTTGAAAAGTACCCGCTACAGGGATTCATCAGGCTTGATAAAATTCTCGTGGAAGCAAAAAAAGACTATCTCATCTACTACAAAAAAGGTACGCACTGGAATTACCGTGGTGCCATGATAGCGAGCAGTGCCATACTTCAGAGGTTGTCCACCACAACAGATAAGTACCGCCTGCCTGAGATAAAGTTCAAACAAATAGAAGACCTCCGTGATCTCACCACACTCTGGGGGCTAAACCTTACCGAGACCGTAGATGTCGCCCGTTTCATTAAGAGAAATAAGAAGGTAAAAACAAAAAACCTTACTCCCCTTGCCAACGGCAGGCCGCGCCTTCAGATGACCAATACGTCAGCAACCGGGCACTCCCTGCTGCCCCCTACCCTTATATACAGAGACTCCTTTATGACCATACCTCTGAAGTTCATGAAAGGTTCCTTTGAAAAGATAGATGCTATCTGGACACGTAAGATCCCCGCCACACCAGAGACCGATTACCCAGCCCTGCGCTCCGCAGAGATAATTATTATTGAAGCCGTTGAGAGGAACCTTTACAGGCTGCAAATCAGAAAAAATGACTTTGCAAGTGTCCTTATGGGCAGCACGGGGACAAGAGAAAAGCAGATAAAAAAAGTCAGTAATTAACCCTTGCCAATGAGGGCTGAAATATATAAAATATCCCCTTATCGCGCACTCCCCTCTGCGCCTCACAGGTGAAGGACCTGACATGTTAGAGACAAAATGCCCAAAATGCAAAAGCACTCTCGCTTCCCCGTTTTTATGTGAATCCCAAGTGGCTGAGTGTAAGAATTGCGGCGCTTCTTTTCCTGTAACTGAAGTGTTAATCTCAGCAGGGCCGTACTCCATTTACAGGGACGTTCTTATTAAGAACATACATAAATACGTAGGGCTGCTGAGAGAGGCCAAGTCCGAGCTCTCGGAACTTGAGGCGGGTGGTGAAAATTCCATCACCAGAAGCGAGTCGGCAAAGACCGTTAATCTTTTTATCAGCAGACTAAAAGAGCTTCTTGACGGCTGCCGTGATAAACTACGCATACCCGGCACAGGCAGTACCGTGGAGTTCACTTTACATGGCGAGACACGGAGCGGCGCTCTTATCAACATCAGTTCCAGGGGAATCTGCATAAACATGAAAAAGAGTGCCCATATGATCTCACCCGGGGTTGAGACAAAACTTAAAATAATAGACAAGAGCCTCAGCGAGCCTCTTACCCTCCATGGCGAGGTCGTATGGAATACCGACAAAGGATTAACGGGCTTAATCTTAACTGACCTTGATGAATCTACACAAAAGGCCCTCTGGTCTTTTATCCGGGAAAAAGGCTCTTTAAAAGACATTGAGTATTAAGTACTGATATTAACAGATAATAATCACTGCAGCGGTGCTGGTTCTTAAGACTTAGAGGCCGATAAACGATAAAATACCCTTGCTTTAATACGCTGTGAACGAAGAAGTGTTTTTCATTAAATACAAGAGCTCTTAAGGGTTTTTCTCATATGTACATCAGAGTGCGGTATACTGAGGCGCCGCCGCTCAGAGCTCAGCCCTGCTAAAATTACCCTCCCTTTACCTGCGGATGGGTATACGGTGCCATGAAAGTTCATTCTACCCCTTTAAATTAAGCGAGTCCTACATGTTAAAGATAGATTGTCCAAAATGCAGATTCTCCATGACCTCCCCTGCTCTAATAGAGGCAGAGGAGATGCTGTGCACGGTCTGCGGAGAGACCTTCCCGGTAAAAGACATCTATATTGTTGCCTGGCCTTATACCATTTACAGAGAAGTCGCCCTTAAAGGTGTGGACAAATACATGCGCCTCCTTAAAGACACCAAGGCCGAGGTAAAGGAGATGGAGATACTTGGCAAAGACTCCATGCCCTACAGAGAGTCTGCAAAGAGCCTTAACCAGTTTATTGAGATGCTAACAGAGCTCCTTGACGGATGCAGCGGCAATCTGCGCGTCCCCGGCGGTGCTACTACGGTGGAGTTTTACATAGAGAAGACACCCTTAACAGGAAGTATCAGAAACATAAGCTCAACAGGTATCTGTATCGCCATCCCCAAAAAATTTCCTCAGATCGGTCCCGGACGTATTATTAAGCTGTGCCTTAAAGACAGGGTCCTATCCGAACCTCTTTCCCTGAAGGCCTGGGTTGTATGGAGTACGGTAAAAGGCGTTACAGGGCTAAAATTCGTAGGTCTTGAGAACGCCACAAGAAAGGCCCTGAGTAAGTTTATTGAGGTAAAGTGCTCCATGCAGGAACAGATAGATGACACGGAAGAGGACTGAGAACTCCACGTGCCCGCAGGAGTCAGCAAAGGATAGACCTTATCCTCCAAAGACAAAAAAAGATAAAACCATAAAAACCTCTCTAACCTTCAATTCTCCTCTTACACCTATAAATGTTGACAGAAAGCATTATTAAGTGTAAATTTTCTCTATGGGAGGCATATCAATGAAAAAACAACTAATGACGGCCCTTGTAGCGGTCTTTCTGATTTT
>JAJRZX010000027.1 GCA_024275045.1 Deltaproteobacteria bacterium | reverse complement strand
TAAGATAAAGAAAACCAACGGGGAGAAAACAGGTACAGCGCAATTGAACGCACCCCTTCTCTCCCGCAAAACTAAAAAAAAGAAAGTAAGACAAAGAAAACCAACGGGGGGAAAACAGGTACAGCGCAATTGAACGCACCCCTTCTCTCCCGCAAAACTAAAAAAAAGAAAGTAAGACAAAGAAAACCAACGGGGGGAAAACAGGTACAGCGCCATTGAACGCACCCCTTAAAAAAGAAATCACGAGGTTTGCACTTGAAGTACGAAGCAGTAATAGGGCTTGAGATTCACAGCCAGCTCCTTACAAATACAAAAATATTCTGCGGATGCTCCACACGTTTCGGGGCCGCCCCCAACTCGCAGGTCTGTCCCGTATGCCTTGGGCTGCCCGGTGCTCTGCCTGTGCTTAATGGCAAGGCCGTTGAATTTGCCGTAGAGATGGGACTTGCCGTAGAGTGTACAATAAACCGCGAGAGCGTCTTTGCGCGTAAAAACTATTTTTACCCTGACCTGCCAAAGGGGTATCAGATTTCCCAGTACGATAAACCGCTGGCAGAGCACGGGACCCTTCAAATAGAGACAGATGATGGCAGACGCAATATTGGCGTTACAAGGATACACATGGAAGAAGACGCCGGAAAGCTCATTCACGGCGAGGGAGCAGAGGACGGGGGCCACAGCTTCGTGGATCTTAACCGCGCATGCACGCCCCTTATCGAGATAGTGAGCGAGCCTGATATGCGCACCCCTGAAGAGGCCGTGGCATACCTTAAAGGCATGAGAGACATCATACTATACCTTGGCATCAGCGACGGCAACATGGAAGAAGGGAGCTTTCGCTGTGACGCTAATATTTCCATACGCCCCGTAGGACAGACTACCCTTGGGACAAAGGCCGAACTTAAGAACATGAACTCATTTAAGTTCATAAAAGACGGACTTGCCTATGAGATAGAGCGCCAGATAGATCTCATAGAGGGCGGAGGCCATGTTGTGCAGGAGACGCGCCTCTTTGACTCTGCGCGCGGCATCACCCTTGCCATGCGAGGTAAAGAAGAGGCCCACGATTACCGCTACTTCCCGGAGCCGGACTTAAAACCCCTTGTAATCACAGAAGAACTTATCGAGAGAGCGCGGAAAAGTCTGCCGGAACTTCCCGTTGCCAAAAAAGAACGCTTTATAAAAGAATACGAAATTCCAACCTATGACGCCGGAGTGCTTATATCCTCAAGAGTGCTTGCCGAGTACTACGAGGCCGTTGTAAAGGCCACGGCAGAGGCAAAACTCTCGTCAAACTGGGTCATGGGAGAAGTTCTACGGGCCTTAAAAGAAGACAACCGTGAGATAGGAGAGTGCCCCGTATCCGCCCATAACCTCGCCGAACTTATCCTGATGGTTAAAAAAGGGATCATAAGCAACACGATAGCCAAAGAGGTCTTCGCCGAGATGTACAAGACAGGCGGCAAGGCCCATGAGATTGTAAGCAAAAAAGGTCTCAGCCAGATTTCCGATGAGTCGGCCCTTGTCGCCGTAATCGATGAAGTCCTCTCCAAAAACGCTGACAGCGTAGAGAGATACAAAGCCGGGGAGCAGAAACTTCTTGGCTTTTTCGTAGGCCAGGTAATGAAGGGCACAAAGGGTCAGGCCAACCCCGGGCTTGTGAATAAACTCCTGAAGGAACGGCTGAAAGGGTAAGGCTGCGCCACTAATTACAATGAGGTTCTGCGGTGCTTCAAATCATCAGATCACCATGGGAAGATACCTTTATAAATCTCATTAAAGGTTCAAGGCAGACCCTCTACCTTGCAAGTCCTTTCATAAAAAAACAAACCGCACGCCTTATAGAGCAACATCACCATCGCGACATTGATTTCCGATATATCAATTCCTTCAAATTATCCAATTTTTTCAGAGGCGCATCTGACCTTGAGGCGCTTAGCATTTTAGATAGCTGCGGTTGCAGACAAAAAAATGTGCACCGTCTGCACGCCAAATTTTTCATATCCGATAGCAAGGCTATCATTACCTCTGGGAATCTAACGCCGGGGGGCCTAAAAAATAATGTTGAAAAATCTACACCCCGGCAACAATACCATTAAACACTCAATACGCCGAAATTTACAGGAGCTGAGGGATATCGGTCTCCTTGAGTTTGTCTCTCCTGGTAGATATAAGAAGTTATGGAAGTAATCTTAATAAGAGATACGTACCATGATATACTGTGAAGACTGCGACAAAAAGATAAAGGACGGCGAAAAAATATGGCAACTCATTACAGGCCCATATAGCAATGAATGGAATTCGGTTAACGGCGAACGCATTGATTATACTTGGTGCGAAGCATGTGAGGCAAAAAAAGACTTTTCAAAATAAGGGTAGGCTAACTAAAAAGCTATATCCCTCCCCCTCCCCTCAAATATCAAAAACCCCAAACCCCTCTTTCTTCCACCTGAAGTAATCTCTCATTACCGCCCTGTGGTCAAAGGCCATATCTTCAGGCAGAGTCTCTTCAGTAAAGACAGCCGCCTCGGCGGCATCGTCTCCGGCAGTTGGCACTCCCGTGGCCGTGGCCGCGAAAACAGTGGTAATGGTATGAAAGCGCGGGTCACGTCCCGGAGCCGAGTAGGTGTGCATCTGGCAGATGAGGCGTACGGTAAGGTGGGTCTCCTCAAGGGCCTCTCTACGGGCGGCGTCCTCAAGGGACTCGCCCTCATCTACAAAACCGCCGGGTATGGCCCAACCAAAAGGGGGGTTGCCCCGTTTTATCAGGACAACCCCGCCACAATCCAACTCTATAATAATATCTACCGTGGGCAGAGGATATCTGTAAGTTTTTTCCATGGAACTTACCGCTATGCCAAAAAGGTCTGTAAAAAACAGGCTTTATTTAAAAGAAAAAGACTCTATGTGAAAGCCCGGGCTCAGGAAAGCCTCTCTATAATACCTTCCACCTTGGCTACGTGCCTCTTCTCTTCTTCGGCAAGCTCCTCATAAAGACCTCTCGACTCAGCGGTCTCGGCCTTCACGGAGAGCTCTGTAAAAAATATAACGGAATACTTCTCAGCCTCAAGAGCAAGCTCAAGGGCCTTTACAGGTGTCTCAAGGGTATTAATGACCTCTTCCATATCAACGTGTCTTGTAAAGATGTCGGCCTCACCGCTTCTCTCAATATTGGCCTCCATGGCAACTTCCTCATCAGTAATCTGTTCGGTAAAGCCCGCGCGGGGGAAAAACATCTTCTCTATTACCTGAAGGTGTTTTTTCTCATCCCTTGCAAGATCACTGATTATGGCCTTTACCTCCGGGTCTTTTACCCTGCCCCCGAGGATATTATAAAACTTCAGTCCATTGGTCTCAATGAGAGCGGCAATCTTAACCGCTTCTTTTTCCTCAAAGTGTTCAAAAGTCATAGGCAGCTCCTTAACAGCGTTTGTTTTATTGTACATAAATTTATCAGAAAACAGCTAAATGCACAAGGACTTCATGGTAGAGTGGGCCCTGCGCTTAAGAGGTAATCTCCGCTCTACGCAGGATTGAGGTGTACAGAGACACTCTGCCGTAAAAAAGTAAGAGTTGAATCATGGGGCAAATAATGTTATCTCATACTCTTATCGGCGCTAAATAATAACTTAAGATAGGAGGGCTGGCCATGGGACTTCTGGATGGCAAAAAAGGGGTTATATTCGGGGTGGCCAACGACAAGAGCATTGCCTGGGCCATAGCAAAACGCCTGAAAGAAGAAGGCGCTGAGCTGGCCTTCACATACGCGGGCCCTGTGCTTGAGTCAAGGGTAAGGCCCCTTGCGGAGTCTCTTGGCGTAAAGATAGTGCAGCCATGCGATGTTACCAATGACGATGAGATTGAGGCTGTCTTCAATACCCTTAAAGACGAATGGGGAGGTCTTGACATACTCGTGCATTCTCTTGCCTTTGCCAATAAAGAAGAGCTCAAGAACGAGTTTCTCCAGACCTCACGCGAGGGCTTCAAACTCGCCCTAGATATTAGCGCATACTCACTTGTAGCTCTCTCAAGAGCCGCGGCACCTCTTCTGGAGGTGCGGGGCGGGTCCATAATGGCCATGACCTATTATGGGAGCACAAAAGTCATTGAGAACTACAATGTCATGGGAGTTGCCAAGGCGGCCCTAGAGACAAGTGTTCAGTATCTTGCAGAAGATCTCGGCAAAAAAGGTGTGCGTGTAAACGCCATATCCGCCGGTCCCATCAGAACCCTTGCCGCCATGGGAATCTCAGGGTTTCGAAAGATGCTTGATATTGTGGAACAAAAAGCACCGCTTCGGCGCAACATCACCCAGGACGATGTTGCCTGCACAGCGCTCTATCTCCTAAGCGACCTCTCAAAGGGCGTAACAGGTGAGACCGTCTTTGTGGACGGCGGATATAACATAATCGGCATGTGAGTCAAATAAAAATATCATGCGTATAATAGCTGATCTGCATATACACAGCAAATACTCACGGGCCACAAGCCCGAAGATGAACCTTGTTGAGCTTGCCCAGTGGGCAAGATTAAAGGGTATAGACATCGTAAGCACCGGTGACTTTACTCACCCCGCGCACTTTGCCGCCATAGAAGAACTGCTTGAGCCTGCTGAAGAGGGGCTCTTTATGCTCAAGGGGGAAGACAAAAAACAGGGCAGACTCCGCCCCGTGCGCTTTATCCTCACAACTGAGGTAAGCAACATCTTCAAGCAGGGAGAGCGCACAAGAAAGATACACAACCTTATCTTCGTACCATCAATGGCCGTAGCCAAGAGCATTAACACCACCCTTGCCGCCATAGGAAACATACGCTCTGACGGGCGGCCTATTTTTGGTTTTTCGGCCAAGGACCTTATAAAAATTGTCCTTGACTCATCGCCTCGCGCCATGCTGGTTCCGGCTCATGCCTGGACCCCCTGGTTCTCCATATTCGGAAGCCGCTCTGGTTTTGACTCCATTGAGGAGTGTTTCGGCGAGTACGCACCGCATATACATGCCATAGAGACAGGGTTATCATCAAACCCCGCGATGAACTGGCGCCTCAGCGCCCTTGACAATATTACCCTTATCTCCAACTCAGATGCACATTCACCCTCAAAACTCGGTAGAGAGGCCAATGTATTTGAGTGCGAGCCAAGCTACAACGTAATTATGGATATTATAAAGACAAAGGACCGTGAGAGGTTTCTCTTCACCATAGAGTTCTTTCCTGAAGAGGGTAAGTACCATGCCGACGGTCACCGTAACTGCGGAGTACTCTTCGGCCCTGATGAGACCATAAAGGCAGGGGGCCTCTGCCCTGTATGCGGCAAAAGCCTTACAGTAGGGGTTTTAAGCCGAGTGCAGGAGCTTGCCGACAGGCCCATGGGTTTTGTCCCCGAGAACTCCATCCCCTCAAAACACATCGTGCCCCTTGTGGAGATACTCTCCGAGGCCATGGGTTTTGGCACGGCCTCAAAACGAGTGCAGCATGAATACCACAGGGTTATCACCGAGGGCGGTGATGAGTTTCAGATACTCCTTGATACGAGTGAAGGAGATTTAGTCAGCCTTGCCGGAGAGCTTGTGGCAGGCGCTATTATGAAGATGCGCCGCGGAGAGCTTAATATAACTCCGGGTTTTGACGGCGAGTTCGGCAAGATTAATATCCTCGGAAAACGCGAGAAAGTGCCCCCCCACGGCCCGGCCCAGACAAACCTCTTTGCTTAACTCAGGACAACTAACTCCAAGAGTAAAAAATAAATGAAAAATATTCTTATCTGTCTTGACAACTCTCCAGACAGCACGGCAGGTATAAATCTGGCCATTACTATAGGACTTGCGGACTCTGCCTCTTTAACGGGGCTGCACGTCTACGCGGCAGAGCTGCATAACGACAGGTTTCGGCAGATGGAGGGGGGACTGCCTGAGAAGTACAGGGTTGAGAAAGAGCTGAAGCGTCAGAGGGCCATACACGATGACCTTATAACAAAGGGACTGGAGATTATCTCGGACTCCTACATGACCGTACTGCACGCAAAGGCCGTTACAGCGGGACTTGCGCCAAAAGGACTGAGTCGAGAGGGCAAGAACTACTCTGAGATTGTTTGCGAGGCAGAAGAAGGCACCTACGACCTTGTAATACTGGGCGCACTTGGCCTGGGTAAGACCGAGAAAAGCCTTATTGGCTCGGTTTGCGAGAGGGTGGCGCGTAGAATCACCAAAGACACCCTTATCGTTCGCGAGGGTCTAATAGATGCCGGCAGCGGCGTAGTGGTAGCCATTGACGGTAGCAGACGCTCTTACGGGGCCCTTAAGCGTGGTCTTGAACTCGCAGAGGTCTTTAAGTGCGGCCTTGATATAATCAGCGTCTATGACCCGGAGTTTCACCACTCGGCCTTTCGCTCAATCGCCGGCATTCTCACAAAAGAGGCATCCAGGGTCTTCCGCTTTGAGGAGCAGAAAGAGCTGCATAATAATATTATCGATAGAGGGCTCGCGAAAATATACGGCGACCACCTTGAGTCGGCCTCTGCCCTTGCCTCTGAGCTTGGCAGCAAAGACCACCGCGCAGAGCTTCTCTCAGGCAAGGCATTTGACGCAATCGCCGATTATGTAAGGACACGAAAACCACGTTTTCTCGTCCTTGGTAAGACCGGCGTGCATAGCGGCAGAGGACTTGATATCGGGGGCGTTACGGAAAATTGCCTTCGTTCCTGCGAGACCAATATATTTATCTCCACTGAGGGGTACTCGACCTTGCCTCCAAAAAAAGATCTGGATAAAACCCCCTCATGGACACCAGAGGCAGAGGCCAGACTGCAGCCCATCCCCTCATTTGCGAGAAAAGCCGCCCGCGCCATGATAAACGAGGCCGCCCTTGATGCCGGGGTATCTGAGATAAACGCCATGTTTTTAGAGAAATTCAAGAAAGATCTGGGGCTCTGATAAGATGAGCATATCGCCCCCATATATCATCTCATGGAATAT
>JAJRZX010000026.1 GCA_024275045.1 Deltaproteobacteria bacterium | reverse complement strand
GAAATAACGAGAGAATTTTTCTCCATGAAGATTGGATGCCTGTTTTAATCATGTACGGTTTTTTATGGGGTATTTTTGGTATTTTCGAATTACTCAAAAAGACATGTGTGCGCAAGTTGATAAAACCTCAAGGTCCAGAAAAAACTTTTGTGAGGGGGAGGATGTAATGTTTTTAGGGCACAAAAAAAGGTCTGACGCAATGGTCAAACCTTTTTTTAAACTGGTGGGCCGCCGGGGGCTCGAACCCCGGACCCGCTGATTAAGAGTCAGCTGCTCTTCCAACTGAGCTAGCGGCCCATATAAAAAGGGGTCTTTGAAACTCCCCTCCTTATGAAGTATATCGGCCACCTCTTATACTTAATGAGGCGGCCTCTTAAAGTATTGTCTTGTGAATTATTTAATCTGTCAAAACCGTGCCCTTATCTTGCTCTTGCCTCTAATTGTGCGCTTAAGGAGTTTGCGTGCCCTGCCAGGGTTGTAACCCTTATCATCTTACGGCATACTATAAAGAGTATTTACGCCCCCTTTCTACCCACCATGGCACCCTCTTTGGCCCCCTGCAGCGTTGGTGCGCCTGAGAGGATTTGAACCTCCGACCCTCGGCTTCGGAGGCCGATGCTCTATCCGCTGAGCTACAGGCGCTAAAGCCGATTGATATAATCTATATAAAATCTTTGAAGTTGTCAAGAAAAGGTCTTTGTACTGCGCAGCCTTTTGTCTCAGGTTTTTTACTTGACAGTATTTTCTCTATGTTTATTAATAGTACATTATCGGGAGTCCAAAAAAAACCTCATTTTTTCAGCTATTAGGCCAATGTTCAGGTACATAAAAAACAGCATACACGCCAAGATACTCGTAGTCGTTATAGCCATTATGACCGTGGGAGTTATCTCTTCCATTACCTACGAGCTGAAGATAAAGGAGAGAGACCTCCTTGACGAGAAGCTGCGGGCAAGCCGCTTTATGGCCAAACCTGTTCTTGATGATGTGTTCGAGGACATGGTGGAGGAGAGGGCGGATCTTGTGCGCAGGCTCTTTGAGACCCTTGGCCGCGTAGAGGGGGTGGAGATACGGATAATCAGGAATAACGGCTGGGAGGAGGCATTTCGCGACCTTAAGACAATAGAGCAGGTGCGTAAGACTTTTGGCCGCGTAAGGCCAGAGTGGCTCGAGGGGCATGAGAACAAGAGCCTGAATGTGGCCCCTGGCACGGAGTCGCAGAAGTTTCAGGAGGCTTACAAAGTCTTTGAGAAGGACTGGAGCAAGCCTCCCGTCTATTATACGGAAGAGCGCGAAGGCAGAGCTGTCTTTACATTTTTGCAGCCCATAGATAAACGGGCCGGGTGCGCTAAATGTCACGCCGGTTCCGGCGCGCGCGGCATACTTATGATAACCACCCCACTTGACGGCATGTACGCCATACTCTCACGGAACAGGAAAGAGTGGTTCGTAATAGGCATACTGAGCATCTTTCTCGGCGGCCTTATCATCTCCGTACTGGTAAAGAAAATAGTAACAGGCCCTCTTAGCAGGAAGATGTCTATTATAAAGAGGATAGCCGAGGGCGACGCAGGGATATCCGAACGCCTTGAGGTGCGCTCAACAGACGAGATGGGGTATCTTGACGATGCCTTTAACAAGATGCTCGACAGGCTCGAAAAGCGTGATGAGGAGAATAAACGATTATTTAAGAGTGTTGAGAAGAGCAAAGCAGAGTGGGAGGCTACTTTTGATTCCATTCAGGACCTTATATCCATACATGATAAAGACGACAGGATAATAAGGGTAAACACGGCCCTTGCCCGTAAATGCGCCATGACCCCGGCTGAGATTATAGGCATGACCTGCGAGGCCCTCTTTTACGGAGGCGCCGACTCACACGTGCTCTGTCCTCATGATAAAACCATTCAGACGGGTTCTATCATGGACGTGGTCCTGGATGGCCTTGTCATGGAAGGCACCTTTAAGATAACCACCTTTCCTGTACTGGATGATAGCGGCGACGTGATGGCGGTAGTGCATGTGGCCAGGGATATAAGCCGTGAGAAGCTCCTTGGAGAAAAACTCCTCCACGCCGAGAAGCTCAGCAGCATGGGCAAACTCGTGGCCGGCATAGCCCATGAGCTTAATAACCCACTTATGGGCATAATGGGCTTTAGCCAGCTACTTATGGATACGCCTGATGACAAGCAGATTAAGGACGTAAGGGGTAAGCTTGAGAAGATATCCCACGAGTCCATGCGCACAGCGCGAATAGTGCAGAATCTGCTTACCTTTGCGCGCGCCAGCGCCTCGAAGAGAGAGTATACGGATATTAACGAGTCCATACGGAATACCATAGATCTCCGAGGGTACTCGCTTAGGTCCAATAATATAGAGATAAACCTTGTCCTTGACAAATCCCTGCCCCTTACCATGGTAGACAAGTATCAGATTCAGCAGGTCTTTATTAATGTAATAAATAACGCAGAGGACGCCATGCTCGAAGCAAAGGGCAGCGGTACTCTTGAGATAATGACGGGTATGGCAGATGGGCGGATAGAGATAGTTTTTTCCGATGACGGCCCGGGCGTGCCGCAGGATCTCCTTGGCAAGGTCTTTGATCCCTTTTTCACTACCAAGGATGTTGGCAGGGGAACAGGGCTCGGTCTATCCATAACCCATGGGATAATCGCCGAGCACGGGGGGAGCATTACCATTGAAAATAAAGAGCCGCACGGCGCCGTAGTGCGCATCACACTGCCTGTAATAGGCCCTGATGATGGTGTGGCAACCGTAGAGGCCGCAGGCGGGACCTCTGAGAGGGGCAGGGATATAGAGGGTGAGTCAATACTGCTCGTAGAGGACGAGGCCGCCGTCAGAGAGTCTTTGCAGGTATTTTTAGGCAAGCATGGCCTGCAGGTTGATGTGGTCTCAACAGGGGCCGAGGCTGTTGCGGCGCTGGGACGCAGAGAATACTCTATGGTTATCACAGACCTTAAGATGACGGGAGTTAACGGCATTGAGCTCTATAAAGAGACGGTTCTTAAGTATCCCTGGCTGAAAAAGAGGTTTATCATGCTTACAGGCGATGTCTTCAGCAATGATACAAGGGCCTTTCTTGATAAGAACATGTGCCCCTGCCTCTTAAAACCCTTTGAGCCCTCAGAGCTTCTTGAGGCCATTAAAAGGCAATTCCGTCTGTAAAAAATCTCTCTTTTGCATCGGGGCGCAGCTATGCCCTGGGCGTGAAAGGGATAATCCAATCAGCAAGAGGACGGCCTCAGGTTATGGAAGGGCTTCGGAGCGTATCTGTTATAATCCCCACCCTTAATGAGGAGGGGTGTTTAAAAGAGGCTCTGGCCCAATTTGAGCGCTCACCGCACTCAGGGCTTGAGGTTATTGTCTCTGACGGCGGAAGCTCTGACAGCACGGTCTCTCTTGCAGAAGAGGCCGGCGTAAGGGTTCTAACAGGTACACCCGGCAGAGGAGAGCAGATGGACAGGGCCGCAGAGGAGGCCCATGGCGAGGTCCTGCTTTTTTTACACGCCGACACAATCCTGCCGAAGAGGTGGCGCCTGCATATGGAGCGGGCCTTTAGCCGCAGAGGGGTTGTGGCCGGGGCCTTTAGCCTTGGCATAGACTCACCCTCTCCGTGGTTTCGCGTAGTGGAGTTTGTGGCCAGGCAGCGGGCACGGCACCTTGGGCTTATATTCGGTGATCAGGCCCTTTTTGTGAGAAAGGACGTTTTTCTCTCCACAGGCGGTTTTAGAGGACTGCCCTTGATGGAGGACGTGGATTGTGTTAAAAGATTACGCAGGGTCGGAAGGGTGGCCCTTCTTGACGAGTCTGTTTTAACATCGCCGAGAAGGTGGACATCTGGGGGTGCCACAAAAAACACTCTTAAAAACTGGTTATTTCTCTTGCTCTACAGGAGCGGAGTCACACCTGCGAGGCTCTACCGCTGGTACTACAGGTAGGGGCAAGTGTGTGCCTCTCTATTGGCGTACTCTTATTTTCTGATTTTTCTTAGAATTTTATCTTCTATAACTCATAGTATATCAAGGAGGGTGTGATGATCTTTAATTCAATTGGTGGAATACAGAATTCTTTAATGGGCGCTGTTCGATACTTAAAAGAAGGCGTTGCCGTGACTGACGAGGAGCTTATTAAAGATGAGTGTATTGACGACCTTGTGCAGACGGCTGTCTTTAGCGAGGACGATGAGACGCAGGAGGCATCGCGTGCCCTTATCGGTCATATAGCAAAAGACCTTGGTATTTTTTCGGCCTCCATACAGGGGCTCTACGAGGCCATGGGCAGATCCGAGTGTAAAGGCTTTACCGTGCCGGCTATTAATATCAGGGGGCTGACCTATGATACGGCAAGGTGTATTTTCAGGGCAGCGAAAAAATGCGACTCCGGAGCCTTTATCTTTGAGATAGCCAAGAGCGAGCTTGGGTACACGGATCAGACACCCGCCGAGTACTCTGCCTGTATCTTGGCCGCCGCCGTAAAAGAAGGGCACCGCGGGCCTGTCTTTATTCAGGGAGACCATTTTCAGGTAAATGCCGCTAATTACAATAAGGACAGAGAAACAGAGATAGCCGGTCTTAAGTCCCTTATAAAAGAGGCCATTGCCGCCAGATTTTATAATATAGATATTGATTCCTCAACCCTTGTTGACCTCTCTCTTGCTGATGTTACGGAGCAGCAGAGGCCCAACTTCGAGGTTGCCGCCCTTCTTACGGCCTATATCCGCGAGATAGAGCCCGAGGGCGTAACCGTCTCCGTTGGCGGTGAGATAGGCGAGGTGGGGGGCAAGAACTCCACTGAGGAAGAACTTCGCGCCTATATGGACGGCTTTAATGCTACTATTGCAGATGGACTTACAGGTATCAGCAAGATTAGCATCCAGACAGGCACGGCTCATGGCGGCGTTGTACTTCCTGATGGCACGGTAGCCAAGGTGAGCCTTGACTTTGATACGCTGGAACGCCTTGGAAAAGTGGCGCGCGAGGAATACGGGTTATGCGGAGTGGTTCAGCACGGAGCCTCAACTCTGCCCAACGATGCCTTTCATCTCTTTCCCGAGAAAGGTACGGCAGAGGTTCATCTGGCAACGGGTTTTCAGAATATAATGTACGACAGCGAGCACTTTCCCGCAGAGCTGAAAAAAGCCGTTTACACCTGGCTTGCAGATAACCTTGCCGATGAGAAAAAAGAAGGCATGACAGACGAGCAGTTTTTTTATAAGACAAGAAAAAAGGGCTACGGCCCATTTAAAAAAGAGATGTGGACCATGGACGCGGCAAACCTACAGGGCATAACCGCAGAACTTGAGGCGCAGCTTGACCTGCTCTTTGATAAACTCAGAGCAGGTAATACCGTAGAGTTTGTAAAAAAATACGTCTAAGCCTTACTTTCTTTTGGAAAAAAGAAAGTAAGACAAAGAAAACCAATGGCCCGTAATGTGACATTGCCCGGTTAAGAAGTTCGGTGCCTCGCGGTCCTTCATGTGTGTAATACGATAAAAATTTTCTTTTGGAAAAAAGAAAATTAGCAACTTGTAGGGTGGGCACGGCCCACCACTCTGGTAGGTTGGGTAGAGCGCAGCGAAACCCAACAAAGGAATGTTTACTTATGATACCGGCAACTCAGTTAAAGATCGGCATGACGGTAATATACAAGAATGAGCTGCACAGGATTATCTCCATACACCACGTCACAACGGGACGAGGCATGGGCATGGTGCAGGCAAAGCTGAAAAACCTCCGTACGAACAGCAATGTTGAGAACAGGTTCCGCTCTGATGAGAGGCTGGAAAAGGCCCACCTTGAGACTCATGAGATGGAGTACCTTTACAGCACAGGTGACGAGCACTATTTTATGAATACCGAGAACTACGAGCAGATGACACTCTCCAATGAGATACTCGGCGACTACACCTGTTATCTTCTGCCCAATGTAAAGTTCTCTGTAGAGGTCTATGATAATACCCCCGTGGGAGTGGTTCCTCCAAAGGTCGTTGAGATGAAGATAGTGGAGACAGCCCCCAACCTCAAGGGCGCAACGGCTACGTCTTCGCCAAAACCAGCTACCCTTGAGACAGGGCTTGTGGTAAATGTCCCGCCATTTATCGAGGAGGGCGAAGTCATAAGGGTTGATACAACGGAAGGTAAATATATCGAGCGGGCAAGATAATTTTTTTGACTACCCTGTCAGTAATGACAGGTTTTATTGCGGGCATGCCTTTTTTTGTATTATCATAACTCAGACAACCGGAGCCGCACCATGTTAATGGCATTCCTAAATGGAAAACTCTCATTGCGCCAAACAAACATGGAGGACATGCTCACATCTAATGTCTTCGGCCTTATGCGGTACCTCCCCCCCTCTAAACTGCTTCTTCCATTTTTAGCACTTGCCGTTGATTCTGATGGCCGCCACCTCTTGAGCGGGCTGGATGAAACATCGGAAGTCAGTTATGATTTCTGGCCTACATATAAGGAGGCCAGATGTAATAGCTGTGAACCTGATGTGGTTTTGAAAATAGATGAGCCTAATGGCCGCAGAATTATCCTGTTAATTGAGGCAAAGTATCTTTCCGGAAAATCATCTGAGGCTGATGAAAATACCAGGCCCAATGATCAGCTTGCCCGTGAGTGGGATAACCTTCAGCCTATTGCCGTAAGAGAAGGTCATGAGCCTATCTTGCTGTATCTTACCGCAGGATTAAGTTTTCCCTCAGAGGATATAAGTGCCTCACAGAAAGAATTGATAAAGGCCCAAAAGTCATCGGGTATTATGTGCTGGTTATCATGGCGTCACCTATATGCCATTACCAAAGATTCTGAGCATGCCAGGCTGAAAGATCTTTCTTGTTTAATGGATAAGATGCAGTTAACATTTTTTAGCGGTTTTTCACAGGTGCAAAATGTGCCTCCCATTAACTGGCAATTTAAGAAAAACTTTGAGTGGGAGATGGGCAATATTCCTAACCTGAGATGGAGTTTCGAGAGATGAATGAAAATGGAGAGAATACCAATAACTTAATCAAACAGATGGCTCGTCTGTACGCTGAGATATCTTTATTGCTCCGCACGGCTGATAAAATGATGCTCGATAAAGATTGGGAACCTGCGGCCGGGAATACAGCCCTTCAAGGGTCCCGCAATATAGACGCGCCTAACTACTGGATACCACAAGATGTATTCCGCTTTTATTCTAATAATAATCACGAACAAATACTGGCATACATCGCAGTAACCATTTTCCACAGAGATAATGAGTCAAAGTTGGAAGAACCTCTGCTGACATGCGGCTGGCTTGACTATGGTAATGGAAATAAGCTTGCTACGTGGGATTATTGGTATGCACACATACATCTTTATCAGAAAAAATTTGAGATAGACGGTAAAATGCGTCCCATAGATGCCGCATTTTTTGAAAAAGAACTTCGCAAAAAAAATATACACAGCGCCTATAGCCTTGCCGTGCCGCTAATGGACATCACAGGCACAGGTAGTCTGGATACCAAAATAATTAAGCCCCTTATTGCTGAGGTTGAATCCTCTAACGAATCTAATATTTAAGCGGGTAGACTTGTATTTTTTCTCCGTAGATTTCGTAGGGTGGACTTTGCCCACCAAAAAATCAATTTAATTTTTTTGTCCCATGCCGAGTAGTACCAAATGAAAGACTCCCCAAAACACCCCCCCATAGAAGAACAATTAAAGCGCCTTCCCACTTCTTCAGGCGTTTATCTTATGAAGTCCCCTGACGGCAAAGTTCTTTATATCGGTAAGGCCAATAACCTGCGCTCGCGCGTAAGGAGCTACTTTCGCGCATCAGGGGACGGCAGGTACGCCGTAAGGTTTATTGCCGGCAAGACCTCCTTTATCGATTACATCGTTACCTCCAACGAGAAAGAGGCCCTCTTTCTTGAGGACACACTTCTTAAAAAATACAAACCTAAATATAATATCCGCCTTAAGGACAGCAAGACTTATGTGAGCATCAAGATAACTATGGCCGATAAATTCCCCCGTATCCTTGTTACGAGACAGATTAAAAAAGACGGCTCAAGGTATTTTGGACCCTATGTATCTGCTCAGGCTGTGCGCGAGATGGTGAAGATGATACGCCGCGTCTTTCCGCTATGCGTACGTACCTCGGCGCGCCTTACTCAGACTGCGAGGCCGTGCCTTGATTATCAGCTTGGGCTTTGCAGCGCGCCGGGTGCGGGTATGATAAGCGAGGCTGATTACAGGGTGATAGTGCGGGGGGCCATACTTTTTCTATCGGGGCGTAACAGGGAGCTTTTAAAAAACCTTAAAAAAGAGATGAACGAGGCATCGGCTGCCCTTGAGTATGAACAGGCCGCTGTGATACGAGACCGTATTCTTGTCGTAGAGGGTATGCTTGAGAAGCAGAAGGTTGTGAGCCACAAGGGCGCGGAGTACGATGTCTTTGCCCTTGCCCACGGCGCGGAGACTGTTCTGGTGCAGGCCCTCTTTGTGCGCGGCGGCAGGCTTGTTAACAGCATTGATTACACCTTTACTGATTGCCGACTCTCTCAGAAGGATATAATATCCTCTTTTCTCAGGCAGTTTTACAGCGGCGGCAGGGTTATACCAAAGGAGATTCTCCTGCCCATCTCTCCTGATGACTGCGCTCTTATTGAGCAGTGGTTAACAGAGAAGGCAGGCCGGGGCGTAAAGCTCCGTGTACCGCTTAGAGGCGAGAAACGGGAGCTCCTGAATATGGCAGAGGAGAACGCGGGCCAGTCACTTCGGAAAAAACAGGAAAAGGGAGTCTCAAAGAGGCGTGCTCTGGAGGAGATGGGTAAAAGGCTCCGCATGAAGAGACCGCCTCTCTGGATAGAGGCCTTTGATATTTCAAATACATCCGGAACCCTTGGCGTGGGGGCTATGGTGAGCTTTCGGGACGGCGAGCCTGATAAGGCGGGCTACAGGCTCTTTCGCATAAAGGGCGTAGAAGGCCAGGACGATTACGCCATGATGGAAGAGGTAATGAGAAGGCGGTACGCTCATGCGGGAAGAGACACTGAGGGGGAGCTGCCCGACCTTGTGCTTATTGACGGCGGAAAGGGGCAGCTTGGCGTAGCGGTAAAGGTAATGGCGGAGCTTGGTCTTGGCGGTGTAATTTCTCTGGCTGCCCTTGCAAAGGAGCGGCCCGAAGAGGCCGACGCTGGAGAGGGGGATAAAGGAAAAGGCAAAAAACACGAGAGGGTATTTTTACCCGGGGTTAAGGATGCGATTAGACTCAGGCCGGGCTCACGTGCGGATCTGCTTTTATGCATGATAAGGGACGAGGTTCACAGAACCGCTATTACATATCAGCGAAGGCTGAGAAATAAAAAAATGTTTGCCAGCCCACTTGACGAGATTGCCGGTATCGGAGCAAAACGCAAGAAGGAGCTATTAAAAAAGTTCGGCTCCCTTAAAAAACTAATAGACGCCCCTCTTGAGGAGATATGCCAAACGTCTGGAATAACAGAACACATGGCCAGAGTCATAAAGGGGCTGAAAACATCTTAGGGAAGGTCTGGTTTGTTTCTTTTTGGTGGGCGGTGCCCACCCTACTATAAAAAATGGTTTAATTATGAGTAATAATGAAAAGTCTACATCTATTGAAAAGGAATACGAAAAGCAACTTGAACTTATGAAGTGGATTGACGTACATTGCAGAGTTAAGTTTTCAGCGGATCGAAAATCACAACTCTCACATACCTGTTTTGATCTTGCAATTGAGCATCATGCGGCAATATGCATTCTTAGTGTTACGCAGTTATACGGGTCTATGTTTTCATTGTTGCGTGTTTTATTTGAATCATACTTTGTTATCAAGGCGATAAAACTCGCTACTATTACAATAAAAATTGTTCCTGTATAGAGGGCTATTGTCTCGTACATGTTCATTTTGTTTCCCTCCTTAATATGTGTTCTTTACAGCTCCTTACTTAACTACCATTATACGCCTTGCAGATTAAAGAGAGATGAGACTGAGTGTTTTTAAGCAAAAGTTTGCGTAGAAAAAAAGCTGCGCTTTTTTATCTGTAAAATTTTATGTAATCTTAAAGGTCTGATGACAAGAGTAAACATTTAACAGATGTGATGTGCCGGTGAGAGGCCCGTAGGATTGGATTTTTTTAAAGCCCCCCGCTTTTTATAAACCTCTTATCTCAAAAAAACATTCTTGGGAACAATCTATTTTGAAATGTGTTTTATGACAGCGATGTCTTGCTGTTTTTTTGTTTAGAAATAACGAGAGAATTTTTCTCCATGAAGATTGGATGCCTGTTTTAATCATGTACGGTTTTTTATGGGGTATTTTTGGTATTTTCGAATTACTCAAAAAGACATGTGTGCGCAAGTTGATAAAACCTCAACCTGACGTGGTCAAGTAAAAATGGACACGCTGTTAAGCGGCCATATGAACCTGCCGCATTTCCTCGAACCGTCTTGGGCTGATGTTGCCCAGATATGAGTGCCGTCTTCTGCTGTTGTAGAACATCTCGATGT
>JAJRZX010000025.1 GCA_024275045.1 Deltaproteobacteria bacterium | reverse complement strand
CGCGTACTGCACGTTCATAAGCCCAACGACCTTAAGGGCGCGAGCCAGCAGAACCGTCTCACGCCTTATCTCAGCCTCTACCTCAGGTACAAGGGAGTACGGAGGTATGGAGCAGGCAGAGTCCCCGGAATGAACTCCCGCTTCTTCAATATGCTCCATTACCGCACCAATAACTACGCGGCTGCCATCGCTTATACAATCCACGTCAACCTCGACGGCGCCGCTGATAAAACGGTCGATAAGCACGGGGTGCTCGGGAGAGGCCTCTACGGCACGTGTCATGTACTCCATAAGACTACTCTCGGAGTACACCGTCTCCATGGCCCTGCCCCCAAGCACGTAAGAGGGGCGCACCATGACAGGATACCCGATAGAGGCGGCAATTTGCAGTGCTTCATCCTCTGAGCGGGCCAGGCCGTTCTCCGGCCTCTTAAGTCCAAGCCCCTCAAGGAGTGCCTCAAAACGCTCCCTGTCCTCAGCCTCGTCTATGGAGTCGCTGGATGTGCCAAGGACCTTTACACCGGCTTTTTCAAGAGGCACGGATAAAGATAGCGGTGTCTGCCCGCCAAGCTGAACAATTATACCAAGGGGTTTTTCCCGCTCCACAATGGCAAGCACATCCTCAAAGGTAAGAGGCTCAAAGTACAGACGGTCCGATGTATCGTAGTCCGTGGACACGGTCTCGGGGTTGCAGTTTATCATTATGGACTCGTAACCCTCGTTTTTTAGAGCCATGCTTGCCTGCACGCAGCAGTAATCAAACTCTATGCCCTGTCCAATCCTGTTGGGGCCGTTGCCGAGGATAATAACTTTTTTCCTGTCAGTTGGAGGGGCCTCTGATTCTGCCGTTGCCTCGCCTCCCTTAAGCAGGTTATAAAATGGCCTCTCATATGCAGAGTAAAGATAAGGCGTGTATGCCTCGAACTCCGCCGCGCAGGTATCCACCCGTTTAAATACAGGAGAGATACCGGCCTTGCCTGCACGGGTTATAAGCTCTGCCTCGGGTATCTTAAAAATCTCAGCAAGATACTTAAAGGAAAAACCCCACTCCTTTGCACGGCGAAGGAGCTCCGGCTTCGGGCCTTCTTTTGCTGCCTCGTAAAGCTCCACCTCCAGATCAACAAGGCCGCTGAACTCACGGATAAACCACGGGTCTATGGCTGTAATGGAGTAGATCTCCTCTATGGAAAACCCTCCGCGAAGCCCCTCAGAGATATACCATGGCCTGCCCGGCGTAGGGGTCTTGAGGCGGCCTGTAATGCGCTTAAGCTCCTCTTCCGTTGGGGTAAAGAGCGGGACGCTGCGCTCCTTCTGTACCTTCCACTCAAAGCCGTAAGAGCCGGTCTCGATTGAACGCACCGCCTTATGAAGGGCCTCTTTAAAAGACCTGCCAATGGCCATGACCTCGCCTACGGACTTCATCTGAATACTCAGCGTAGGGTCTGCGTCAGGAAACTTTTCAAAGGCAAACCTCGGTATCTTCACAACTACGTAATCAATAGTAGGCTCAAAAGAAGCTGGAGTCTTTTTTGTAATATCATTTGAAAGCTCATCAAGGGAGTATCCAACGGCAAGACGGGCCGCTATCTTGGCTATGGGAAAACCCGTGGCCTTGCTGGCAAGGGCGGAGCTGCGTGATACCCTCGGGTTCATCTCAATTACACAGATGCGTCCGTTCACGGGGTTCTGAGAGAACTGAATATTACTGCCCCCCGTATCAACGCCTATCTCCCTGATAATGGCGATAGCCGCGTCCCGCATTATCTGAAACTCTTTATCCGTAAGCGTCTGAGCAGGGGCAACGGTAATGGAGTCCCCCGTATGAACGCCCATGGGGTCGATGTTCTCTATGGAGCAGATAATTACAACATTATCCTTTGTATCACGCATGACCTCAAGCTCGAACTCTTTCCAGCCTATGACGGACTCCTCAATAAGCACCTCGTCAACAGGGCTTGCGTCAAGCCCGTACGCCACCATGGAGATAAACTCCTCCATGTTGTAGGCAATGCCTCCACCTGTACCGCCAAGTGTAAATGAGGGCCGAAGTATTACGGGAAAATCCATGCCTTCAATGGCCGCCTGCGCACCTTCCATATCACGCACATCAACACTATGAGGTACATCAAGACCCAGCTTCAACATGGCGGCCTTAAAGAGCTCCCTGTCCTCGGCCTTCTTAATGGCAGGAAGAGACGCCCCTATCATCTCAACGCCGTGCTTTTCAAGCACCCCGGACTCGGCCAGCTCCACGGCTACGTTAAGGGCTGTCTGACCACCCATGGTAGGCAGTATGGCGTCAGGAGACTCACGCTCTATTATCTTCTCTACTATGGCAGAGGTAATAGGCTCAATATAAGTCCTTCCGGCAGTCTCAGGGTCCGTCATAATGGTGGCAGGATTGGAGTTTACAAGGATAACCTCAAAACCATCCTCACGAAGGGCCTTGCATGCCTGAGTACCCGAGTAATCAAACTCGCAGCCCTGCCCTATGACAATAGGACCCGAACCTATGATGAGTATCTTGTTTATGTCGCTGCGTCTTGGCAAAATTCACCTCTCTCTATAATGCCCTTGCTTTCTTTTGGAAAAAAGAAAGCAAGACAAAGAAAACCGGGATGGGGACAACATCAGTTCCTTAATAAAACACTATGCGCCCTACGTATATAATCATAAAAAAAGAAAGCAAATCAAAAAAATCGGTATGGGACAACATCTGTTCCTTACAGAAACACTATGCGCCCTACGTGTATAATATTTAAGTGCGATACTTCTCCATCATATCCGTAAATCTCTTGAATAGATAACGAGAATCATGTGGGCCGGGGCTTGCCTCGGGGTGATACTGAACAGAGAACACAGGGCTCCCGGTTAACGTGATTCCCTCGACGGTCTTATCATTAAGGTTTATATGAGTAACCTCTGCAAGCCCCTTCAGGGACTCAATGTCCACGGCAAAACCGTGATTCTGCGAGGTTATCTCCACCTTGCCTGTTAAGAGGTCTTTAACGGGCTGATTAATGCCCCTGTGACCGAACTTCATTTTGAACGTCCTGCCCCCAAGGGCAAGTCCCAGTATCTGATGACCAAGACAGATGCCGAATAAAGGCACTTTACTCTTTACGAGTTTTTTAACCGTATTAATGGCGTAACCAACTGCCGCAGGGTCTCCGGGGCCGTTTGATAAAAATATACCATCTGGTTCTGTACCAAGCACCTCTTCTGCCGTAGTGCCCGCGGGATAGACCGTAACATCACAACCGGCGTCATGGAGCAGTCTCAGGATGTTTCGCTTTATGCCAAAATCATATACGGCAACCCTGTATTTCAGCTCTTTTTGAGAGCGGTCATTTGGATTAAAAGGGTCTGCCATTGACCACAATCCTTCCTGCCAGGCATATGAATTCTCTGATGTAACTACAGAGGTAAGGTCTCTGCCCTCAAGGCCGGCGGTTTTTTGGGCTGATTCAAGAAGTGCCTCGGCAGACTTCTCAGTGGAGATAAAAGCCGTCATGGCCCCGCTGTCACGTATAATGGACGTAAGGGCTCGGGTATCAATACCGCAGATACCAACAATGCCGTGTGCCTTCATGTACGCCTCAAGTGAGGACTCGCTCCTCCAGCTGCTCGGGGTTGCCGTAGGCTCACGCACAATAAAACCCTCTACCCAGGGGCGGCGGGACTCGTTATCACGTTCGTTAATACCGTAATTACCCTGATGAGGATAGGTCATGGTAACGATATGGCCGCAGTAGGAAGGGTCTGTAAGGACCTCCTGATAACCTGTCATTGAAGTATTAAAACAGAGCTCACCAGAGGTTGTGCCTGTTGCCCCGAGGGAAAAACCCTCAAAAATCGTTCCGTCCGATAGGGCGAGAATAGCTTTAATCACAAAAAAACCTCTCAACAATTAACATGCAAAAACAAATAGTTATAAAACAAGATTAATACCCTGCATTATGACAAAAAACTACTGTTTTTATATTATCCGTTATAAATAACCACACCGTCAACAATAGTCTTAAGGACACGCGCCTTCATGGTTTGGCCGATAAAAGGGCTGTTCTTGGAGCGTGACCTCAGGGTCTCAGCCTCCACGGTCCAGTTTTTATCAAGGTCAATAAGGGTAATATCCGCCGCACTGCCCACTTTAAGTACACCTGCGGCAAGGGACATGGCTCTTGCCGGGTTAATGGTAAAGAAAGCAACAATCTCATTAAGTGTAAGCACCCCTTCACTCACAAGGCCGTAAAGCGCGCTAAAGGCCGTCTCAAGGCCCACTACGCCGTTAGCCGCGGCGCTCCACTCAATGTCCTTCTCTATTGTGGAGTGCGGCGCATGGTCTGTTGCCACACAATCTATGGTGCCGTTCTTAAGCCCTTCTCTTACCGCTCTTACGTCATCCGCGGTGCGAAGCGGCGGGCTCATCTTGAAGTTGGTATCATAGCTCCTAAGGGCCTCGTCAGTAAATACAAGGTGATGGGGCGTAACCTCTGCGGTAATATTAACTCCTTCCTGCTTTGCATTTCTGATAAGCTCTACAGTGCCTGCTGTACTCACATGAGCCACATGAACCCTGCCGCCTGTAAGTTTCGCAAGCTCTATATCGCGGGCTACCACAACATCCTCGGCAGCCACTGGTATGCCCTTAAGCCCCAGTACTGTAGAGACCGTCCCCTCGTTCATGGTACCGCCGCATGAGAGCTCAGGGTCCTCGGCGTGAGTGATTACGGGCAGGCCCAGAGGTGCGGCATACTCCAGGGCCTGCCTCATAAAAGCAGGGTTTGCAACAGAGATGCCGTCATCAGAAAAAGCAACGCATCCGGCCTCTTTCAGCTCCACCATCTCCGTAAGCACCTGCCCTGAGAGCCCAATACTAACCGCACCGATAGGCAATATCTTAACGAGCCCTGCCTCTGCGGCTTTTCTGATTATGTATCTGGTTACGGACTGGTTGTCATTTACAGGCAAGGTATTGGCCATTGTTAGTATGGTTGTAAACCCGCCTGCCGCCGCGGCCAGCGCCCCTGTTGCCACTGTCTCCTTATACTCAAAACCCGGCTCGCGAAGATGTGTATGCACGTCCACAAGACCGGGAAGCACCAGCAGCCCCGCGGCCTCTATTATCTCAAGGTCCGCTGCTGTTGAGGTAATATCAGTCTCATCAGAGGCGGTCTCAATAATGGCCTCAAGACGCCCCTCCCGTACATATACATTATAAATCCCGTCCATACCGCTTGCCGGGTCTATAAGACGGCCGCCTCTTATAAGAAGTCTTTTCTTCATTTTTTTCTTTTTTAACGTTTTATAGTTGGCTTACCAATGCTTGTTCAATGTACATGCAAATTGTCCCATTTTGGTTTTCTTTGTTTTACTTTCTTTTTTCCAAAAGAAAGTAAATTAGTCTTCTTCTCTAACGGGTCCGAGGAGGAGATAGAATACTGCCATTCTCACGGCCACTCCGTTAGTAACCTGTTCGAGTATCAGTGATTTGGTGCCGTCGGCCACCTCAGGGGTTATCTCCACGCCTCTGTTAATAGGTCCCGGGTGCATTACAATAGCGTCTTTTGCGGCAAGGGAGAGTTTTTCTTTATCCAGTCCATAGACTCGTGCGTACTCTCTTGCAGATGGAATAGCAGAGTTATTTTGCCTCTCGGATTGGATTCTAAGCATCATCACCACATCGGCATTTTTTATGGCCTCTCTCGGGTCTGTTGTAACTTCGCATCCCAGGCTGCTCAGCCCCGGGGGGAGCATGGTGCGCGGTCCGGCAGCAGTAACGCGGGCTCCGAGTTTTGTAAAGGCGTATATATTGGAGCGTGCCACGCGTGAATGCGTTATATCGCCGATTATCGCTATTTTAAGGTCTTTTATGTGTTTTTTATGTTCCTTAACAGTAAAGAGGTCAAGGAGCGCCTGCGTTGGGTGCTCGTGAGCCCCGTCACCCGCGTTTACAACAGAGCATGACAGGTGCCTTGCAAGCATCTGCGGGGTTCCGGCGCTGCCGTGCCGCACCACTATGCAGTCTGGTCTCATGGCCTCCAGGTTACGCGCCGTATCGCTAAGGGTCTCGCCCTTTTTTACTGAGCTTGCGGCAAGTGAGATATTTATGGCATCGCTGCTCATGCGCTTGGCTGCTATCTCAAAAGACGTACGCGTGCGTGTAGAGGGCTCATAGAAAAGGTTGATAATAGTCCTGCCGCGAAGCGTTGGGACCTTTTTGATGTCCTTTTCCGAGACCTCTTTAAACGAAGCGGCAGTATCGAGAATAAGGCCAATCTCATCAAGACTCAGGTCTTTAATGGTAAGCAGATCTTTTCTGTCAAGTCTCACTCTTACAAACCCCGCAGTTGCTTAATCCTGCTCTGCCTTTACATATACCTCGTTGATACCGTCTGTCTCGCCGATAAGGACCTTAACGCCCTCGGTCATTGAGGTAGGGATATTCTTTCCAACATAATCGGCCTTTATGGGCAGCTCTCTGTGGCCTCTGTCAACGAGAACGGCAAGGCGTATGCAGAGCGGCCTGCCAAAATCCATAAGTGCGTTCATGGCCGCGCGTATGGTTCTGCCAGTAAAGAGTACGTCATCAACAAGGACAACGACTTTACCGTCAATAGAGACCGGGATATCCATCTCTTTCAGTGTAGGCGCTTCTTTTTTTATCCCAATATCATCCCTGTACATGGTGGCGTCAACCGCGCCAACGGCTACAGTGTGCCCCTTAATCTCTTTTATCTTGTCCCTTAGACGAAGGGCAAGAAAGGCGCCCCTTGTAGGTATGCCAAGGAGGACGAGGTCATTGATATTGTTGTTTTTTTCCACAATCTCATGAGCAAGCCTGGATAAAGCCCTCTCCATCTGCTGCGCATCCATTACTGTTGCGGTACTCATATGTTTTGCCTGTATCCGGTAGATGATACAAAAAAAACCTCAACGCCGGATGGACGCAGAGGTTCTGTATTTTTAATTGCAATTCTCATTATAAATCCCTTTTTAATCTCTCAGGATTAAATTTAAAGGGTTATTTGTTGCCGGCGCTTAAGTTGTGTTGCAGGGAGTATGTGCTGTTAATAAAGCAGCTGCTTTATTAACTCCCCCCCACTCTCTCGCACTTAAGACACCGGTTTAATCATTCACGTCTGCCGGCAGTTAAGACCATTAGTACTGCCCCCTTGCGAGTCTCTCAGCGTAGAAGACCGGAGCGTTCTTTCAGGCGGGCTTTGGCGTTTATATTAAATATAAAGGTTTTCTTGTATCCACCTAAAAAGACAATAGTTTGTGCGTACTTTATCTTAATATATATGGTATCAAAATCATGGTTTATCTTAACATCTTCGGCCTTAATTGGGATGCTCCACGCAAGGGCCCTTCCAGCTACTCTCTTACGGATATCCTCATCGCTGTGCATGTGCGCAAGTTTTACTTCCTCGCCTACATCGGTCTTTAACATATAGTATGAAAAGAGCGGATAGTAAAACTTATATCCCGTATAAAGCGCGGTGGATATAATTAGTATCCAGAGCACTGCCTTCAGGGATAATCGTCCACGATTATTTTTACAGCTTGCCAAGGCGTTCACTCTTATAAAATATACACCCTCCGCGGTAAAGCGTCAATGAAATTATCTGTCAGTTAACCGCCCAACGGATATGTAGCGGATTCCCAGGTCTTTCATGCCCTCGGGGTCGTATATGTTTCTCATGTCTATTATAAGAGGTGATTTGAGGATATTTTTCAGCCTGTGAATATCGAGTTTTCTAAATTGGTTCCATTCCGTAAGTATGACCAGGGCATCGCAGTGCGATGCCGTATCATAGGCGTCACTGCAGTACTTTACTGTTGGGGCAAGCACTTCTTTCGCGTTTTCCATGCCCGCAGGGTCGTAGCAGCGCACGGCAGCGCCCTCTGCCGTGAGTTTCTCAATTACATATACGGCAGGCGAGTCCCTTATATCATCGGTATTTGGCTTAAATGTAATACCAAGCACTCCTATGGTCTTGCCGGAGAGGTCTCCCACAACGCTTTTTATTTTTTTCAGCACAAGCTCTCGTTGACCCCGGTTCACCTCTACAACGGCCTCTACTATCTTGCATACATAACCATGTTCTCTGGCAATATTGGTAATGGCGAGCGTGTCTTTTGGAAAACAAGACCCACCGTAACCCGGGCCCGGGTGCAGGAACTTCGGCCCTATCCTCTTATCAAGGCCCATGCCTTTGGCCACCATGCCGATATCCGCGCCGCACCTCTCGGAGATATTGGCCATCTCGTTTATAAATGATATCTTGGTTGCAAGAAAGGCGTTGGAGGCGTATTTTATCAGCTCAGCAGACTCTACGTTTGTAATAACAACGGGAGTTTCCAGTATATACAGGGGCGAGTACAGGTCTTTCATAATGGCTATGGCCTGCTGACGCCAGGCCCCGATGACCACGCGGTTGGGTCTCATGAAGTCCTCTACGGCAGAGCCCTCACGAAGGAACTCCGGGTTTGAGACCATATCAAAGCTGTGACCGTGCTTTTGCCTCTCTCGTATGATTTTTTCAATAACCCTGCCCGTGCCCACAGGTACTGTGCTTTTTGTGACTACAACCTTGTACCCGTCAAGGTTATCGGCGATGGTCTCGGCTACTGCTTTTATGTACTGCATGTCCGCGGAGCCGTCTTCACGAGGGGGCGTGCCAACGGCGATAAAGACAACAAGGGACTTTTTAATGGCAGACTCAAGGTCTGTTGAGAAGACAAGCCGGCCTGCACTGACGTTTTTATCAACTATCTCCTGCAGCCCAGGCTCGTAGATGGGGAGTTTACCGTTATTTAGCGTATCTATCTTTTTTTTGTCTTTATCCACACAGGTTACATGCACACCGAAGTCGGCAAAACACGTACCCGTAACAAGGCCCACGTAGCCTGTGCCGATTACACAAATATTCACCTTTATATAGCCTCCTCGAAGTATTTTCTCTTGGCCGAACTTTCTGAGGCAAGAGCAATATTGCTGTTAAAAAAATCTCTTTTAATAAGCGTTATGGTGTATAAAACCCTTCCAGAGGGTAAGCCATACTATCTTAAGATCAAAGAGCACGGACCAGTGTTCTATGTAGTAAATATCGCAGTCCAGCCTCTTGCCTATATCCGTATCACCTCTCCAGCCGTTTACCTGGGCCCATCCCGTCATGCCGGCCTTTACCTTATGACGAAGCATATAACGAGGTATGTTTTTGCGGAACTCGCTGATAAAGACAGGTCTCTCGGGCCTTGGCCCCACGATGCTCATATCACCCTTTAAGACGTTAAGGAACTGAGGCAGCTCGTCAAGGCTTGTCTTTCTAAGCAAACTACCTATGAGAGTACACCTGCAATCGTCTTTACTGGCCCATACAGGGCCGCTCCTGCCCTCGGCGCCTGTTCTCATGGAGCGGAACTTTAACATAGAAAAGGTAGCCCCGTCCATACCCATCCTCTCCTGGGTGTAAAATACAGGGCCGGGCGAGGTGATTTTCACAAGCATGGCTATTAATACCATTAAAGGTGACGTTATAATAATAAAAAAGGAAGAAAGGGCAATATCAAAGCTCCTTTTCAGCACCATGTTCCAGCCAAAGAGCGGTGTGCTTCTGAGATTTACTATGGGAAGGCCGTCAAACTCCTCAATGCCGCCGCAGAGCGTCATGAACTCGTATATATCAGGTATGAACATTATGTCCACTACCTCGTCGCCCATATGCTCAAGCGTATCAACCACCTTTTCATGCTCCTTCCATGAGAGGGCGATAAATATCTTGTCTATGCCGTATTCTTTTATTAATCCCTTAATATCCTTATAAAACCCGGCAACAGGCACGCCCTCGATCTCTTTATTCTTATCCTCAGGGTCCGTGCATATGAGCCCCTTTACATTAATGCCTATCTCAGGGTGATTCCTGAACCTGTGCAGAAGCTCCTTTGCCGAATCGCCGCAGCCAACGATAAAGGCGTGTCTAAGGTTGTAGCCTTTTTTGCGGAAGTATCTGAATACGCCTCTTAATACCGCCCTCTCCGTGGCAAGGGCAATGATGTTAATGGAGGTAAACATAATGAGTACGATACGGGAAAAATCGTATTTTTTTAAGAAGAAGGTAAGGGCGATAAGAAATATGGCGGTGGTGACGCATGCCTTTGAGATGGTAAAGATCTCGTCCATGCGCGTGCCCAGCCTCTGCGGCCTGTAAAGCCCGAAACCACGAAACGTAAGGGCGCAGATTACAATAATGGGCAGAATCATTGTAAGGTACCAGCGAAATGGCGGCAGCCCCCTGTCAATGGGAAATATTCCCGTATTAAAACGTATATAATAGGAGAGTACCCAGGAGGTGAGTATAATGAGAATATCTGTTAGAAAGAGGATATTCTCAAAGATTTGGGCGTGTTTTTTGAGCATTTTTCCTTTTTCACCTTAAGGCTTTCGTATTCTTCATATATCGTCTTTTTTATGTTTTTCTTAAATTCAGCAAGAGAGAACCTCTCTGCCTGCTCTGTTGCGGCCTGCGGTCTGAACTTTTTCTCGTGAGACTCAAAGTCTTTTACCGCCTTTATAAGGGCCGCGGCGCTTTGTTCATGAAAAAAAAGTCCCGTAGGGGCCTTTCGTGCAGTAGCAAGACCGCTTCTGTCAAAGAGCGGCCGAAGTGTCTCAAGCGCTCCGCCATCGGCATAAGCGATAACAGGTCTGCCTGAGGCCATTGCCTCAAGAGGCGTAATGCCAAAATCCTCCACTCCCGGGAATATAAGGGCACGGCAGCGGCTGTAAAGAGAGGTAACGCGCTCATCAGAGACCCGGCCAAGGAACTCAATATTCGCCCCTGCCATCGCCTTGAGCCTCTTCTCATCCTGACCACCGCCCACAATGAGTAGTCTTTTGCCAAGGGTATTAAATGCCTCTACGGCGATATCAATCCTCTTATACGGTGCAAAGGCCGATACAATAAGGTAGTAGTCCTCAGGACCGTTCTCACTTACAGAGAATCGTTTACAATCCACAGGCGGGTAGATAACCTCCGCGTCTCTGCCGTAGTACTTTTCAACTCTTCGTCCCACATAATCTGAGATGGCAAAAAAAGAGTCCACTCGATTAACTGATGCCGTGTCCCATAACCTTAGATAATGGGCCGCAACTGAGTATGCGGCAAGCTTTAGCCGTGATGAATCCTTTTGGTTGAAGTAATCAAAAAACCTGTCCCATATGTATCTCATAGGAGTAAAAATATAAGAGATATGCACCGTATCAGGGGAGGTTATTACGCCTTTTGCCACGCAGTGACTAAGAGATATTACAAGGTCATAGCCGGAGAGGTCAAACCTCTCCACGGCAAGTGGAAAAAGAGGCAGATAGAGGCGGTAGTGCTTTTTAGCGAGAGGGAGTCTCTGTATAAAAGAAGTTGTTATTCTATGTTTTTCGATTACAGGACTTGTAGAGCCAGGGATATGCAGCAGGGTAAAGATGTCAGCCTCGTCAAAGACCTCGCAGAATGCCTCCAACACACGTTCGCCGCCGCGCATTCCGGTTAACCAGTCATGTATGAGCGCTATCTTCAAGTGTAATAAACCTCAAAATAACCGCAAAGCAGAGTGCTGTCCAAGTGGAAAAACACAGGAAAGGACATCACCTTAACCAATAAATACGTTTTAAGTGAGAGAACCAGAGCTAATCTTGCCTATATATTCATATCTTATAGCTTTTCCTCTCATTGGGTCAACGTTTTTATTCCTCATCACAAAGAGAATATCCCTAAAAAAAAGGAGTCCAACGCGGTTGCGATGGCTGATAACAGGATTTATGAGGACAGAATTCATAAGTAGATGAGTTTTAAACTTAAAAGTAGATATAAAACAAGATCATATCAAGGGACAGGTCGCATAATACCGGATATGTAGAGGCGCGCTCTAAACCCATGTAATGGAAGCGCATGATTACATGAACCGCAGAATATACCAGCCGCACTCTCTTGCGGCTTTCTCATAACTTTCAGACCCATGCACCCTGCCCCCTTCTTGGGAGTTAAGTTAAGCAGTGTGCCGCTCCATGCCTGCGCCTCTCATGTAGAGCCTGATGCAGAGGTAAGATAATTGCCTTCATAAGCCTGATTTAACTCTTGGGCTTAAAAAATCATGAGCACCGCTGCAAAAGCCCGGTATTTAACCCCACAAGAGACAATCCCGCCCTACAACTCACCTTTTAATTCACATCCCTCTAAAACGCGCTTACGATAAGACCCCCTGACACCCTTCCCCTTACAAAACTTCTGCCAAACCCCCTTTACATAAAAAACCCCTAATGTGTGGTAAGGCTCTCTGAGGCATGGTGTATCTTCTCGAACTCGCACATAACCTCATGCTCAATCATCTCTCTCGTACCCTTATCAAGGGGATGGGCAAGGTCTCTATATGTGCCGTCTTTCATCTTTTTCGCAGGCATTGCTACAAAATAACCGTTTGTGCCCTTAATGACCTTCATATCCCTCACTATGAAGCAGTCATCAAGTTTGATGGTGACATAGGCCTTGAGCTTCTCGTCACCGTCTACCGGAAGAACCTTAATCTCTGTAATACGCATTGTCTACCTCCCTGTGGTTGATGGTTAATAAGATACGTTCTTACCTGCCTGCTTAACTCTCCCCTGCCCGCACTCTAAAGACGGCAAGGTAAAAAAAGAGGTCTGTCAAAAAAACCAATATGGATTTTTGACAGACCTGCCTGATTTAAGACACCTGAACTAAAGGCACAGAGACAAAGAGACTTATTTTCTTTTGGGATGAGGATATTATCGAGCCGCATGATGGTAAAGCCTCTTCTAAATGATTTTTCTTCTTTTCTTGAGTTGATATCTTATGCTGCGCAGAGTAATGTCGTCTTGATACACCACTCAAGTATTAGTTAATGCAAAGCATGTGCCAAAATACCCACTGGTCTCTTAAAGGCTAACAAAACAGGGACTTACACACTTGGGGGTAATCGTGAGTAAATAATCCATGTACTTTTATGCACATTTTGTTTGATATTGCACATTTTTTTGTGCTTAAGTAAAAAACAAGAGTAAGAGCGCGCCTTAGGACCATCCTGGTTTATGACTTTTCTAAGCAACCTTAATGTGATAGATTGAAAACTTCTGAGAGATACGAAAAGCAAGAGCCATGATAGGGGAAAGTTACAAAATGGACTCAACGGTCATTTACAAGAAAGATCATATTACAGAGCACGACATATACCTCTTTAAGGAAGGCACGCACAGCGCTCTTTACAAAAAGCTCGGCGCCCACCTTATGGAAGATAAGGGCAGAAAGGGCACGCACTTTGCCATCTGGGCCCCTAACGCAGAGAGCGTATCTGTTATGGGTGACTTTAACGGCTGGAACCGCGCCTCTCACCCCCTACGGGTTAGAGACGACTGGTCCGGCGTATGGGAGGGTTTTATACCGGGTTTATGCGAAGGCAGCATATACAAGTACCATATCGTCTCACGCCTTAACGGGTACAAGGTAGACAAGGCCGACCCCTTTGCCTTTCACGCAGAGACTCCGCCAAAGACCGCCTCCGTGGTAACAGACCTCTCTTACAAGTGGGGCGACAGTGAGTGGATGGCAGAGCGCGGGCAGAGAAACTCTCTAACCTCGCCGCAGTCCATATACGAGGTGCATCCGGGCTCGTGGAGGCGCAATAAAGAGGGGCAGTTTCTTACCTACCGTGAGCTTGCCCGTGAGCTAAGTGAGTATGTACTTGAGATGGGCTTTACCCATGTGGAGTTTCTCCCCGTTATGGAGCACCCGTTTTACGGCTCCTGGGGTTATCAGAGTACGGGGTTTTTCGCTCCTACATCAAGGTTCGGCACACCGGCTGACTTTATGTACCTTGTGGATAAACTCCACCAGAGCGGCATAGGCGTAATACTGGACTGGGTGCCCTCGCACTTTCCGTCTGACCAGCACGGACCCGGGTTTTTCGATGGTACGCACCTCTATGAGCATGCTGATCCGCGCCTTGGCTTTCACCCTGACTGGAAGAGTTTTATCTTTAACTACGGAAGGAACGAGGTGCGCTCCTTTCTTTTAAGCAGCGGCCTGTTCTGGCTTGACCTGTACCATGTGGACGCCCTTCGTGTGGATGCTGTTGCATCAATGCTGTACCTTGATTACTCAAGAAAAGAGGGCGAGTGGATACCCAATATATACGGCGGCAGAGAGAACCTTGACGCCATGAATTTCCTCAAAAGGCTGAACGAGGAGGTCTACGGACGCTTTCCCGATGTGCAGACCATAGCCGAGGAGAGTACGGCCTGGCCCGGCGTATCAACGCCAACATACCTTGGGGGGCTGGGTTTTGGCATGAAGTGGAACATGGGCTGGATGCACGATACCCTGAAGTACTTCAAGCAGGACCCCCTCTTTAGAAAACACTACCATAATGATATTACATTCAGCATATGGTACGCCTTTACGGAGAACTTCATGCTCCCCCTCTCTCATGACGAGGTGGTGCACGGCAAGGGCTCGCTCATCGGCAAGATGCCCGGTGACGAGTGGCAGAGGTTTGCCAATATGCGCCTTCTTTTTGGATACATGTTTGGTCATCCCGGAAAAAAGCTCTTATTCATGGGAGCGGAGTTCGGGCAGGTGCGAGAGTGGACTCATGAGGAATCTTTGGACTGGCATATCCTTGAGTTTGGTCTTCACAACGGCCTTCAGAGGTGGGTGCGGGACCTTAACCATCTTTACAGGGAGAGTCCTCCTCTTTACGCACTTGACTTTGAGGACAAGGGTTTTACATGGCTTGGGGTGCATGACTGGGAGGGCAGTGTTCTGTATTTTTCAAGAACAAACGGGGTTAAGACCATGCTCGTAGTATGCAACATGACCCCTATTGTAAGACACGGCTATCGTCTTCCACTGCCTGAGGGTGGTGCCTGGAAAGAGGCCCTTAACAGCGATGAGGAGATCTACGGCGGAAGCGGCGTAGTGAATAGAGGTGATATAAAGGCCGAGGCCCATATGGTTGACGAGTACCCCTATTCCATCAGTCTTACTCTTCCCCCCCTTGGAGTTATCTTCCTAACAAGAGCGGAGTAAGGGGCTGCGCCTTATTCCCCTGCTGCACCATGCCCTCGGCTCTACCACATATTTTTCTCAACCAACTCGCGGTTCCTGTATTTTCAAAACCAGACTCTCTTATAAGTAGAAGACCCCACTCTCTTTACCTCTTAATCAGTGTTTATTTCATCTGCTCTGAGATTAAAAAAACCCGTTATACTCTAAGTAAGGAGCCTAAAAGAGATGTTTATAAAGGTAAAAAAAGCGTGGGATACAGAGAGCTCTGCTACTGATGAGGTTATCTACAGGGGTAGAAGAGAATTTTTACGTAAAAGCGCTGGATACGGCATAGCCGCAGGTGTTGCGCTTTATGGGGCTGATACCCTTTTTGGGCTCTCAGAGGCCCTTGCGGCGCTGCCCGTAAAAGAGCGCAAGGCGGCCCTGAGCGGGTACGCCTACCCTGCACCGCGTAACCCCATATTCACACTTGACAGACCCCTTACAGATGAAACCGTAGCAGGCCGCTATAATAACTTCTATGAATTTTCATCAAGAAAAAACGTCTACAAATACGTGGACGGCTTTAAGACACGACCCTGGACAGTGAAGATAAGCGGCCTTGTGAGAAAGCCCGGCGTGTATGATGTAGAAAAACTAATAAAAAAATTCGGGGTTGAGGAAAGGCTCTACCGTTTAAGATGCGTAGAGGCCTGGGCCATGGCCGTGCCCTGGACGGGTTTTCCCATGAGAAAACTACTTGATATGGTAGAGCCTGAGAGCAGCGCAAAATATGTGGTCTTTAAAACCCTCTATGACAGAAAGGTATTTCGCCAGCAGACAATAAGGTTCTGGCTGCCCTGGCCCTATACCGAGGGGCTCACCATGGCTGAGGCGGCAAATGAGCTGACACTTCTTGCAACGGGCATATACGGCCACGAGCTTCCCGGCCAGCACGGGGCCCCCATAAGGCTTGTCACCCCGTGGAAGTACGGCTTTAAAAGTATAAAATCCATTGTAAGTATTGAGTTTGCAGAAAAACAACCCCCTACCTTCTGGAACACCCTCGGCCCCTCTGAGTATGCCTTTACCTCCAACGTAGACCCCGAGGTGCCTCATCCCCGCTGGAGTCAGGCAACGGAACGCATGCTTGGATCAAAAGAGCGTAGAAAGACACTAAAGTATAACGGATACGGCGAGTTCGTGGCGGGGCTGTATCGGTAGTCGGATTGTTGAGTAGAGTTCTTCTACCCACCCTTGGCTACCCTATAAGCGTTTCGAGTGGTTCATAAGAGCCTTATCAAAAGTAAAGAGGGATCTAGTAGGCTTTTTTGCCTTTACGCACAATATACAGTCAACGATATCAAGAGAGGACCGCTCGGCAAAAATGGTTAGTGCCTCAATAAGCTCGTTTCTGTCATCGTTCATAATACCTCTGTAATGCAGTAGCGCCTGAAGCTTTGATGAGGTCTCTTGTTTTGGCACCTTATAAAATTTTGTCAGTACATATACGCACTCTACAAGAACGCTTTCGAGAATGACGGCCTTCTCTTCTCCGGTTCTCAATTTCTCAAAAACCTTAGCGGCCCTCTGGTAAAGGTTCGGCTCATCTTCAAGAAGATACCTGAGTATCGTATTGGTATCAGGCAGGATTCTTACCTGATTTTTCACGCGCCACTTCCTCCCAGACCGTTTCTCTAACATCCTTAATAGACACACTTCCCTTTCCATACCGCTTTAAAGACCCGCCAATGCTCAAGACAGGTTTCACGACTACCGTACCATCCACCACCTCGAACTCAACAACATCGGTCTTAAGCAAGTCCCGTATCTCTTTTGGGATAGTTGCCTGGCCTTTAGATGTGATTTTTACAGCCTTTGTCAGCATATTACAAGACCCCTTACCTGCATTATTGG
>JAJRZX010000024.1 GCA_024275045.1 Deltaproteobacteria bacterium | reverse complement strand
CCTTCGAGAAAATATTTTAAATCCATGTAAGCATCAAAGCTCTAAGTTTCAAAAGTCATTGAGGGGAGAAAGAGATGCCAGATGAAGACGATGTAAGGCTTTGCACCATACTATATTTCGCCTGATTCACTCTCCGCCCCTATCAAGTCTCCCCTTCGCTTCTTTTAAAGAGCCCTTCGGCGTTACTGACAGTAGTCTTGGCCCCTTCCACTGAAAACATGCTTCCGTAGTCGGCTTCCTCTCGCATGCTTATGGCGTTTCTAAGCGCCCTTGCCCACTTCATATCAAGTAGGCCTTCGCCGGCGAAGAGATGCTCTATACCCACGACCACACAATGGTGCTCCTCTCGTGGTATCCTCTGGAATATAAAAGCGCCCTTGCGGCATGAAACATGGCGTAATAGGCTTGGATAGTAGCCCATTTCAGGCGGCCCTCCGAGAGGCTCAGCTTTGCCTCTCCAAGGTCGTCTTCCGCTGATGCAAGCTCCTTCTTGAAAAGGCCTTTCGCACCCACCGACTTGTAGAGGCTTTTCTTCTCAATACACTTTTTAAAGTCTCGACTCATCTATTTCCTTCTCATAAAGGGATATCCCCCTTAAAATCTCATTATGGAATACCGGGTCTTGCTCTTCAAGGGCCGCCCACTCGGCCGGGGTCTTCACAATGGCTCGTATTTTAGAGAAGCCGTAGTACGCGTCATCAGGGAAGTCGGCGATTACATCCTGTACATCGTCCTTTTTTGTGCTTACGATGAGAAGGTCGAGATCGCTACTCTCTATATTCATACCGCTGGCACAGCTTCCATAGAGGGCCACTCGCCTGCTCACAACCCTCAACCTTTCAACTAGCGGCTCTATGGATATAAGCGTATTAAGGACCTTGAAGGCCCTTAGCGCCGGATTCTCAGAGACGATATGGTATAGCTCTGTCCTGCCCTTGCGCTCCATCTCGAGGAGCCCGGTCTGCCTTAAGTCGATAAGGACCTTGCTAACCTGAGCAATACTAATACCCATCTTCTCGGCTATCTCCGTACCGTAGAACTGACCGGAAGGACGGGCAAGAAAAAAGGCCAGAACCTTCTGGTGGCTGGTCTTTACAAGCAGATCAGCGAGCAAACTCTTTTTTATCGAAGATGTATTCACTTTAGTAAACATATCTTTATTATAATAAAACATACTAACTTGTCAATGCTTTTTAGAATAGGCCGGTTAGTTGCTGAATAACAGATTTTTTTCAAGACCAGCAATGAAAGTTTATTCGTCCTCTTCATCCTCGTCAAAAATCGATGGAGGGCTTTCAGTCAACGGATCAAGACGATCTACCTGATCATTGGCCCATCTTAGCCACTTGTCAATCTCACTTCCCGGTACTACCTCACCATTTTCGCGGATTGCCTCTTTTTTGACAGCCTCAATATACTCACGTACCTGTTTGCTTTTCTGCCAATTCGCAGCATTCTGCATCAGGGCTTGGGCTCTTGCCTCTTCATCTCGCCTTAGCCTGGCTATCTTCTCACGTCGGAGGGCCTCTTTCTGCTGTCTACGCCTATCCTCTTCCCGTTTAATCTTCCGTGCTCTTTCTTTCACAGCGGCATTGATCAATCCAATAATAAAATCATTGAGGCGGTTCTCGATTCTTTGCTTTTTGCCATCAGACCAATTCCTGCGAGAGTAGCCCCATGTATTAATTTCCAAAGTAAGCCTTCCAGAGGGGTTGTGAACAAATTTTGGATAAGGTTCGTACCTTGGATCCTCTTTTCTTCTTTTTTCCTCTTCAGGAGTTAATGACCGTCTCGTCTGTTTTAGGAATTCTCTGATGCAGAACTCAATCTTTTCACCCAGGACAGAAACGCAAGTGAGATAGGATGTAACGCGATCATATTTGTTCTTCGGTATCACTGATACATTTAATCCCCTTGACTCCAAAGCCTTAATCAAGGTGCTCATAATACTCAAAGCACGGCGCAGGCACTCTGGGCTGACTCGTATATCCAGCCCATCGCCTCTCGGGTAACATAGAATGCTGGTATCGAATATGTTGCGTTTGGTATTCCTGAAAATCGTTTCGCTCTGTACGATAAGCGGGTGTGGAGATCTAAGTGCGACGGGCACTTGAATTCTGTTCTTATCGAGCTTTTCATAGGCTATCTTTGCCTGTGCCTCGGCATACTGTTCCTTATCAAATATGCGCTCTTCTGATTTGTCCCGCTCGAATGTATTTATTTCTACTACGTCGGATCCCTCTGATGGCGGCAAAGGTGGGCGTGGTCCTGCCTTGCCCCATTGTTTTTTCGCCCAATATCCGGCACCGGGCAGAGGAATGTTAAATTTCACACATCTTTTTCTCAGTCCCACGTCGGATAGGCCATACTTCTTGGCAAGTTTGGTCATCGGTTCGGACCATACCTGCTCATATAACTCTTTTCTGCTAAGCCTTATGATATTAGTAGACATATTCAAATAGGGGAATTTATGGTAATCCTAACAGGGCTGCCACATCTTCATAATCTGGTACCTCGGCGTATATTTTTTCAAGGTCTTTTCTTGCGTGTGTCTTCTGGCCGAGGGCCTCGTATACAAGAGCGCGCTCATAGCGGATGGCGAGGAGTAGGTCATCGGGGCGATCTTTCTTTCTACGAAGTAGCGGTGTCAGTTCATCACGGGCGACGTTAAAGAGGCCGAGGCCCCGGAGAGCACGCGCTTTGTAAAGGAGAAGGGCCGTATGAAGGGGCAAGGAGTTTTCGATGTCTTTGGTGAGCCTTACTACATCCTGAAAAGCTTTGCTTTCTCCTCCCTCAACAAGGACTTCTGCGAGGGAAAGTTTTACAACTACGTCGTCGGGTTCGAGCCTTATAAGACGTTTCAGGCTTGCAATAGCCTGATCACGGTTACCAAGGCGTTGATATACTTCGGTTAAGGCAAGGAGCACGCCTCGAAGGCTCGGATTCAGATGAACGGTATACTCTCTGGTTATGGCAAGGCTCATTGTGGCGACAACGCCGTACTTTGAAAAATACCTTCCAAGGTTTCTGTAATTGTCCCTTGCCGCAGAGAAGAGCTTTTCCGCTTCATTTAGTTTGTTATTATCGAGGGCAAGATACCCTGCCATGAAGGCTCCGTCGGCAAGATGGGTGGTTTTTTGAGTTTTTCATGGGCGCTTTTTTCGTTACCAAGGGCCAGCTCTCGGAGGCCGTCTACAAGGTCTTCTTCTTCCTTAGGAGTTACAAGTCGCTTGAAAAAACCGATGGTCAACTTGTCTTCAGCGCTGACCGTGGGTCTGAGAGGGGCTACGTTAGTTTCTCCCCGCTTACCTTTCCGCGTGCTTCCGTATGTCTTTGTATAGAAGAGTCCCGTGCCCGGGATACCCACGGTTGTACGCTTTCCATGGGGGCCTATGGTGAACTTCGCCCCTCGTGGCCCGAAGGACAACGAGCCGCCCGTCTTACTCAGGTTCAGCGTAACACCAGGTAAAATTTTTACCCTTCTCCAAAAACGAAAAGACATGGCTCGCCTCACAACCATATACATTAACGACATGACAAAAGATACACATCCTCTACGATAAGGTTATCATAAATAAGAAGAGTTTCTTATACTATAACCTTTTCAGCATATGGAGATTGATTATAATACGCTGACAAAATACTTTTTCATCATTATTTCAAAGAAAATATCTTTGACAAAAACGCCTTTGGTGATACATTGTATATACAACAATAGATACAAAGGTGTGTTTATGATAAAGAAACTGAGCAAACATGGCAACAGTCTTGCGCTTATTATAGACAAAGGCGTGCTCGATATTCTCAATATTGATGATACAACCCCCCTCGAAATCTCAACGGATGGGAAGATACTTTTCATCTCACCTGTAAGGGACACAAAACGCATACAAGAGTTCGAGGCAACGCTGGCAAGGGTCAATAAAAAATATGGCCGCATCCTTAAAAAGCTTGCAGATTGATAGAACCACTTTTCTCGGGTAAATGATATGCGTAGAATTCATCATCACCCTGTAGAATGGTACGGAAGTGGCAGTTAAAGCAGGATCAATCGAAGTGAGATAACACACAATGACAACAGACTACCATGCCAAATATTACGCCCATGAGCTGAGTCGTGTGGGCGGCAGTGGGCTCGATAGGCTTGGCCGCGCTCTCTTCGATGCTTGCGTTGATCTGAACCCTCATCAGATTGAGGCGGCTCTCTTTGCTCTTCGTTCCCCCATATCAAAAGGCGTTCTTCTTGCCGATGAGGTTGGCCTTGGCAAGACCATTGAGGCCGGTCTGGTATTATGTCAATATTGGGCAGAACGCCGGCGTAGCCTTCTTGTGATATGCCCGGCTTCACTTCGTAAACAATGGGCTTTGGAGCTAAGAGAGAAATTCAATCTGCCCTCAATAGTCCTTGATGCCAAGACATTCAGAAGTCAGCAAAAGGCAGGCATCCCAAACCCTTTTAGAGATAATAAGGTCATAATCTGTTCCATGCACTATGCCGCAGGCAAGGCCGAGGAGATTAAAGAGATTGCATGGGATAGCGTGGTTATTGATGAGGCCCATAAGCTTCGCAATGCCTACCGTAAGAGCAATCGCATTGGAAAGAGAATCCGTTGGGCGACTGAAGACAGAAAAAAACTCCTTTTGACGGCCACTCCTCTGCAAAACTCGCTTCTGGAGCTATTTGGCCTCTCCACTTTAATCGATGAGCGATTATTTGGTGAGCTATCCTCATTTCGTACTCAGTATATAAATTACGGCGGCGATCTTACCGGCCTGCGTGACCGCCTTAAGGCTCTTTGCTGGAGAACTTTACGCAGACAGGTTACTGAATATATCCCTTACACAGAGCGCAAACTCATTACACGTCCGTTCAAACCCACTCAGCAGGAACATAAACTTTACGAAAAAATTTCAGAGTATCTGAAACGTGATGATACTTATGCCTTGCCTTCAGGGCAAAAGCACCTGCTTATTCTTATTGTTCGTAAGGTCCTCGCGTCTTCACCTCATGCTGTTGCCAAAACACTGGAGACCATCCGTGACCGTCTGCTACAGCTGCGTGATGAGACAAAGCAAAACGCTAACGTCGTTGAACTCTTAATATCTGACGAGGACCTTGACGATGATTTGCTTGACGAACTGCTTGAAGATGAGGAAGACAACCTCATAGATCAGGAT
>JAJRZX010000023.1 GCA_024275045.1 Deltaproteobacteria bacterium | reverse complement strand
CGATGAGCCCCCGGTGCAGGCCGCGGCCGCCGGTGCCCTTGGTGTTATGGGCTCGGAAAAGGCCCTTCATATACTTAAGTCCATGTATGAGAGTGCGGAGCCGCCCATGCGTACCGCAATAGAAAAAGCAATAGAGGTGATGGGATGTTAATAGCCGGTTCAAAGTCTCGCCCAAAGGTCTCTGTGGAGACATTTGGCCTCTTCAGGGATTTGCTCTACAAGAGGTGCGGTATATCTCTCTCGGACAGCAAGCGTTATCTGATTGAGACGCGCCTTTCCGGCAGACTTGCGGCCATGAAGCTTAAGAGTTTTGAGGATTATTATTATTACCTTATCTACGATAAGAATAAAGAGATTGAGATGAACAACCTTATCGGCTGCATGGTTACCAATGAGACGAGTTTTTACAGAGACCGGCCTCAGCTTGATGGTTTTATTAACGGCGTCATACCTGATGTTGTTAAGAGAAGAGAGAAGGACATTATCAAGGAGCTTCGCGTCTGGAGCTCCGCCTCATCAACAGGTGAGGAGCCCTATACCCTTGCCATGATGATGATGGACAAGGGGCTTCATCTAAAGGGCTGGCGTATAACGGTCATAGGCTCTGATATCAGCGATGGAGTGCTGCATTCCGCAAGAAGGGCGGGCTACGAGGGATATACGCTTAGAAACGTCCCTGATGATGTTAAGAAAAAGTATTTTTTTAAATCAGGGGAGAACTACTCCGTGGTAAAGCGGGTGAAGGACCTTGTTACCTTTAAGAAGATAAACATGATGGACAGAAAAGCCATGGGAGGAGTTAAGGGCGTGGATGTAGTCTTTTGCAGAAATGTGCTCATATATTTTGACGACCCCTCAAGAAAGGCCGTACTTACGCATTTATACGATAGTCTCCGTCCGGGCGGATACTTGTTTCTGGGTTTTTCAGAGTCTCTGCATAACCTTACAAGGCTCTTTACTCCGGTAAAGATGGGACATACGCTTGTTTATAAAAAGACATGAATCGGGGGTGAGAAATGGAACAGATACTCGTAGTGGATGACTGCAGCGTAACCAGAAAGCTGCTCTCATTTATGATAAAGCACAAGGGTTACAGTATTCTTAACGCGGGTAACGGCGTAGAGGGCCTTGAAAAACTCGCAGGCCCTGATGTGGACCTTATTATAACGGACCTGAACATGCCCCTTATGGATGGTCTTGAGTTCGCAAAAAACGTCCGTGAGATTGAGGAATACAGGCATATTCCCATCATCATGCTCACTACCGAGGCAGGCGAAGAGGACAGGCGCCTTGGAAAAGAGGCGGGCATAAGCACTTATCTTGTAAAACCCGTTCAGGCAGAGGAGCTTATCGGGGAGATTGAGAAGCTTATACATTAAGAGTTGGGTACGGCCTCTGCGGTCTTCTTGTGCCTCATGTGATGAAGTAAGAGGCCGGCAGAATAAAAAAGGAGAATATGTGATGGCTGACGCGAATATGAAAATACTTGTAGTAGATGACTTCGCTACCATGAGGAAGATAATACGAAATCTCTTAAAAGAGCTTGGGTATGGCAATACAGATGAGGCCGAGGACGGTGCGCGGGCACTGGAAAAGCTCGAGGAAGGGGGTTTCAACTTTGTCATAACAGACTGGAATATGCCGAATATGCCTGGCATTGAGCTTCTGAAGGCTATCAGGCAGACCGATGGCATTAAGGACATGCCAGTGCTTATGGTGACGGCAGAGGCAGAGAAGGAAAAGGTAGTGGCCGCGGTACAGGCCCGGGTTAATAACTATGTGGTTAAACCCTTTACCGCAGCGGTACTAAAAGAGAAGATAGACGCCATATTCGATAAACTCGGTTAAGCGGCCTCTATTGAGTTACGGTTTTATTGTTTGGCGGGATGTGTTCTTGTTTTTAAAGACCCTGTTTGCTGAAAATGTGCGAAGAAGAAAAAGAGCGCTTTTTCCTCTTCCAACTGAACAATACATGGAGTCTTGTTCAGCGGTTTTTTTAAGTCAGAGCAGCCGTTCTCTCTCAGGCGGCCAAAGGAGATTGCAGTATGAGCGCCCCTTCCAATGAGATGGATGAGATAATTGACGAGTTTGTAGTAGAGTCCGAGGAGTCACTTGAGTCTCTTGATCAGATGTTCGTGGCCCTTGAGAAAGACCCCGGTAACACGGAGCTTATTAATGAGATATTCCGGTGCGCCCATACAATTAAGGGGGCCGCGGGTTTTCTGGGTTTTACAAAACTCGTGGAGATAGCCCATGTGACAGAGGATGTGCTTAACAAACTTAGAAAAGGCGACCTTGTGGTGACAGAGGATATCATGGACGCTGTTCTGAAGGCCATGGATATTATTAAAGAAATGCTCTCCAATATCAAAACAAAACGCGATGAGGGCATCTCACCCTCCATTGAGTTTATGCAGATTATCTCCGAGGGCAAAAGCGCTGCGGTCCCTGCGGCAGAAGGCGGGGAGGTAGAGAAAGAAGATACAAAGGCCGGCGGCGAGGTCTCTCCGGAAGCACTTGAGGCGGCGGTGGAAAAAAGAGAGGTTCCGTCTTTTCATAAGGAGAAAGAGCACAATATCAGAGTGGATATCGTAAAACTCGACGAGGTACTTAACCTTGTGGGCGAGCTTGTTTTATCGCGCAACAGGCTCATGCGCCTTGGTTCGCAGTTAAATGATACGAGGATAGAAGAGGAGATAGTCTCTCATACGGATGAGGCCATAGCGCAGCTTGACCTTGTTACCTCGGACCTTCAGCTTGCGGTGATGAAGATGAGGATGCAGCCCATAGCCAAGGTCTTTAACAAGTTTCCACGTATGGTGAGAGACCTTGCCAGGTCAGGAGGCAAGGAGATTGAGCTAAAGGTATCTGGTGAGGAAACAGAGCTTGACAAGACGGTTATTGAGGAGATAGGCGATCCGCTTATTCACCTTATAAGAAACTCCGTTGACCACGGCGTGGAGTCTCCGGCTGAGCGAGAGGCGGCTGGCAAACCCGCCTGCGGTGTTATCTCTCTATCAGCCAGTCAGGAAGGGCAGAATATCGTCGTATGCGTGGAGGATGACGGCAAGGGCATGGACCCGGAGGGGATTAAGTCATCGGCCATCTCCAAGGGGGTTATAACACCTGAAGAAGCGGCTAAGCTATCGCCAAAGGACGCCCTTGACCTTATATTCAGGCCCGGTTTCTCAACGGTTAAACAGGTTAGCGATATCTCCGGGCGCGGCGTTGGCATGGATGTGGTAAAGACCGGAATTACCAATATTAACGGCCTGATAAATATAGAGTCCGAGGTTGGCAGGGGTACGAAGATAATCTTCCGCCTCCCGCTCACGCTTGCCATTATACAGATACTTATCGTTAAGGCCGGCAGTGAGATATACGGTATACCGCTGGCAAATGTTATTGAGAACATCAGGCTGCACCCCGAGGATGTTAAGACCATCAGGGGGCGCGAGGTGGTGCGCATCAGGGAGCGGGTACTGCCTGTTGCCAGGCTTGAGTCCATTGTACGGCCACGCACGGGTATGCAAAGGGGCAAGAGCGATAAGATATATATCGTAATTATAGGTGTAGGCGAGAAGCGTTTTGGTCTTCTTGTGGATGAGCTCTACGGGCAGGAGGAGATTGTAATGAAGTCCATGGGTGAGTACATGAAGGGCACAGAGGGGGTTGCAGGCGCAAGCATTACCGGCGACGGCAAGGTGGTGCTCATACTCGACGTTGCCTCAGTACTTACTGTGCGAAGATTCCCGCTGGCTTCGTAGGGGCTTTGTGTGCGGGATTTGATAATATTTGAGATGAAAATGCGAGAGACGGGGGAGAGTGCAGGTAATGGGTAAGATAAAACTTCTTATAGTGGATGATTCCTCTTTTATGCGAAGCGTTTTAAAAAGGATGTTGAAGTCTTATGCTGATATTGAGGTAATCGGAACGGCCAGAGACGGGGTGGAGGGCGTGGAGAAGGCCATGCAGCTTCGTCCCGATGTAGTGACAATGGATATTGAGATGCCGCGTTTGAACGGCATAGAGGCCACGGCAGAGATAATGCGCACCGCTCCTGTGCCTATTATAATGGTAAGCTCCATCTCTCTTGAGGGGGCAACGGCTACCCTTGACGCCCTTGACAGAGGAGCTGTTGATTATATCTCAAAGAATATCAGCAACTCCGCCCTTGATGTAATGCAGATTGAGAAGGCCCTTGTGGAGAAGATAAGGACCTTTGGCAGGGGCAAAAAAAAGCCTCGAACCGCTGCTTCTTTAAGGCCCCGCAGGGTTAGAGCTGTAGAGCAAGCCCCGAGGCCCAAGAGCTTTGCCACTCAGGCCATAAAGACCGTGGTAATAGGCGCCTCAACAGGGGGCCCAAAGGCCGTTCAGGAGGTGCTTGCAGGGCTTCCCCCGGGTCTTAAGGTATCAGTGCTCGTAGTAGTGCATATGCCGGGGCAATTCACGAGAGCTTTTGCCGAGAGGCTTAACGGCATATGCAGTATGCCTGTAACAGAGGCAAATAGCGGCGAAGAGGTAAAGGTGGGGCGCGTGCTTATCTGTCCCGGAGGCGTGCAGACAAGGTACGTAAGAAAAGGCGCCGCAGAGGTGCGTATTCTTATTAATCATGAACCGGCGGAGTCGCTCTACAAACCCTCAGTTGATATAACCGTAAACTCAGTGGCCAATTGCTTTAACGGCAGGACCCTCGGCGTAATCCTTACGGGTATGGGGTATGACGGCAAGCTCGGCATGCGTGAGGTAAAGCGTCAGGGCGGCAAGACCCTTGTTCAGAGCGAGGAATCATGTACTGTATACGGCATGCCAAGGGCTGTCATTGATGACGGCAAGGCCGATAAAATCGTAGCCCTTGATATGATAGCGGCTGAGATTGTTAATATGATATGAGCAGGCGTGTCTGTGGAACAAAAGGAGTGGGGTTTTCCTCATGGATATTCTCACAGTAGCCGGCATATTACTGGGTCTCTCGGCCCTTATAGGCGGCCAGATTCTTGACGGCGGATCGCTTCATTCCGTGCTCCAGCCCACGGCCGCCCTTATAGTCTTTGGCGGAACACTTGGGGCTGTATTTATATCAAGCCCCTTTGGCGTATTTGTTCAGGCCGTTAAAGACATAAGAAAGGCATTTGGCGGCGGCGCTCTGCCTCCAACCGGGGTAATAGAGTACATAGACGAGCTGGCCCTTTACTCCAAGACCAATGGCCTGCTGGCCCTTGAGTCCGAGCTTCCTGATATAGAGGTGCCTTTTTTCAGAAAGGGCCTTCAGCTTGTTATAGACGGAGTTGAGCCCGAGCGTATCAGGGAGATCCTTGAGATAGAGCTGCAGTACTCCGAGGAGTACTCAGAGGCATCGGCAGGGGTCTTTGAGAGCGCCGGCGGCTATGCGCCCACCATTGGCATACTTGGCGCTGTACTGGGGCTTATTCATGTTATGGAAAACCTCGCTGAGCCTGATATGCTTGGCGCGGGCATAGCCGTTGCCTTTGTCGCCACAGTGTACGGCGTGGGCTCGGCCAATCTGTTCTGGCTCCCTGTAGCCGAGAAGCTGAAAAAAAGGGTGCGTGAGGAGTCTATCCTCAAGGAGCTCATGATAGAGGGGCTTGTAGGGCTCTCCATTGGCGAGAACCCGAGGAGCCTTAAAGAAAAGCTTCAGGGGTTCATTAAAAAACCTGAGAAACTCTCCCCCCTTACGAGGCCGCTGTGAGCGCGCGCAGAAAAAGAAAAAAGCCCTCCTCAGGCAATCACGAGAGGTGGCTCGTATCTTACGCGGATTTCATTACCCTGTTATTTGCCTTTTTTACAAGCATGTACGCCATATCCACCCTTAATGAGGCCAAGTTTCAGAGGTTCAGCGGAGCGCTTACAACGGCCTTTACGCAGTCAAGTTATGACCCCGCAAACCCTCCGCCCATAGTAACGGGCAGCGGCCCTTCCATAGCCCTTGATTTTCAGAGAAGGTTCTCAGGCAGGTACCGCGCCCTTGAGGAGTCCATGAAAGGGCTCTCCACGGAGTACGGCGTTAAGCTGCTTATGGCACGCGACGGTATTGTTATACGGGTACCAGGAGGCACGCTCTTTAAGTCCGGGAGCGCCGTCCTTAACCCCGGTGCAGAGTCTGTGCTCTCTGAGATAGCCCTCTCAATAAAGGGCCTTCAGAGTAGTATTAAGATACAGGGGCATACGGATAACGTGCCTACAAGGAACAAGACCTATGCCTCCAACTGGGATCTCTCAAGCGCAAGGGCCCTTACTGTGCTTAAGTTTTTTGTGGATTCCCATGATATTGATCCCGCCATAATATCTGCCACCGGATACGGGGAGTTCAGGCCCATTGAGTCAAACAATACCCCCGGAGGCAGAAGGCTGAACAGGCGTGTGGATATTGTGCTTGCAAGATAATGGGGCGTGAGTAAGGGGGGAGGGGGGGTGAAGGGGGTGCCGGGGCGTAGGCAGGCAGGGGCAGGAGGCGGGAGAGCAGGGGGTAAGTATGGGTAAGCAGGGGGGCAGGACGGGGTCTGTGACGGTCCGGATGCGGTCCAGGTATATTTCAGAGAGCTTTCTTATAATAATTATCTCTATGCTCTCTATTACGCGTCTTTGTCTCTATGGCAGCAGGGGCGGTCTTAAAGACCGCCCCTGTTTTATTTATCTATATGCACTATTTAAAGTATGCTGCCTTATGAACACTCCTGAAGTCTAAGCTCTTCCACGCGTTCTCTTACCTCTTCAAGTATATCGAAGATCTTATTCTCCATGCCAATTGATTTAAGCACCCATGCGTGGTTCTGTGATACCTCGCAGTCGCTGTCAAGGCCGTGGCCCGTATCCGAGACTATGAAATCCGCGAGATACACCACATGTGGCAGGTACTCCATTGCAGGGTCGCTCTTGTCCACGGGACATTCCGAGGGGTTGTGGTGATAGGTTATGGATTTTACGCAGCCGTCGGGCAGGTTTATCCTCTCTGCCAGCCAGCCCCCCACCTCGGGGTGGGCCGCTCCAAAGACCTTTTCCTCGCGCTGCAGAAGTCCTTCGCGTGTATCTCCCGCTACCTTCAGATACTCCTCACCGTAAAGCTGGAACAATACCACCCTGCCAATATCGTGGAGCAGCCCCGTGATAAAGGCCGAGTCGCTGTCAACAGCCATGCTCTCCTTGGCGATAAGCCCCGAGGCCACGCCCACTATAAAGGAGTGACTCCAGAGCGTGTTCACTGACTTCATGTCCTTTGATGATAGCCCTGAGAAGATAGAGGTGGATACGGCAAGGGTCTTTACCATGTTAAAACCCAGCACAAGTATGGCCTGACTGATACTGCTTATCTTTCTTGGAAACCAGAAGTACGCGCCGTTGGCCATGCTCAGCACCTTTGTGACTATTACGGGGTCGTGCTCAATAATGGTTTTCAAGTCGTTTACCGTTGCGTTCTCGTCCTCGGCGACTTTCATGACCTTTCTGAATACATCAGGCGTGGTGGCGCCCTGCATTATACTATCAACCCTTTTTTTAAGTTCAGCCTTTTTCTCTTCACTCATGAGCTCACCGCCTTTTCTCTCTTTAGATAGTATCTTAAGGTCTGAAGTTATGAAAATCTTAATGACCGGAGACCGCTCCTACATCCATTGGTTCTCTGCAGAGAGAGTGTGTGTGCTCTCTTCTGCGCCCTGAGACGGTCTTTTCTCCCTCTCAGTCTCTATATTCTATATAACGGTAAAAATGACTTGAAAGTTAAGTCTTAAGGGGGG
>JAJRZX010000022.1 GCA_024275045.1 Deltaproteobacteria bacterium | reverse complement strand
CCCTCAGGGGTCTCAATGGGACAAATACGTCCGTAGTGAGTGGCGTGAACGTCACGCACCTCAAAGCCCGCCCGCTCACGCGTAAGTCCGCCGGGACCAAGTGCCGAGAGCCGCCTCTTGTGAGTTATCTCCGAGAGGGGGTTGGTCTGGTCCATGAACTGCGAGAGCTGACTGGAGCCGAAAAATTCTTTTATAACAGCGGTAACGGGCTTGGGATTTATAAGGTCGTGAGGCATGAGGGTCTCAAGCTCACCGAGACCCATCCGCTCCTTCACGGCCCTCTCCATGCGGAGAAGCCCTATCCTGTATTTATTCTCAAGGAGCTCGCCTACGCTCCTTATCCTGCGGTTGCCGAGATGATCTATATCATCCACGGTACCCAGTCCGTTTTTAAGACCTACAAGATACTTAACAGTGGCGTGAATGTCTTTTTTACGCAGCGTGGTGTGCTCAAGAGGCACGTCATCAAAACCAAGCTTGCGGTTAAGCTTCAGCCTGCCAACCTTTGAGAGGTTGTATCTGGCGGGGTTGAAAAATAATGAGTCCAGAAAGGCGTTGGCCGTCTCCACGTTGGGGATGTCACCTGGTTTCAGACGTTTATATATCTCTACCCTGGCGTTAAGGGTCATGGCCGTATCAGGGTCGTCGGGATGGTCCTTTCTGTAGGAGGCAACGGTCTTTGTCTCCTCGGAGCTCACCTTGTCGCCAAGGAGAGTGTCTCTGAAAAATGGGCCTATGGCCTCTATATAAAGCAGCTTGAATGTAGTAATACCCCTTGCCGTAAGACCATCAAGGGCCTCTCGCGAGAGGGGCTGATTGCACTCAAGAAGGACCTCGCCCGTAGCAGGGTCTACGATGTCCTGGGCAACAATACGGCCGATAATATCATCAAGCACAACAGGGACGCGTTCAACCTCAGCGGCCTTCATCTTTCTGGCAGCGAACTTGGTTATCTTCTTGCCTGCCTTGACAATGACATCACCTGTATCAGGTGCCGTAATATCAAGGCTTGCTATCTGCCCAACGATATACTGCGGGAGCACACACTTGTATATATCCTTGCCATCTATGGTGATATCTTCACTTGGATAAAAATCGTTTAAGAGCTCCTCAACGGAATAACCCAGTGCCTTTAGAAGTATGGTAACGGGCATCTTGCGTCTCTTGTCTATACGGACATAGAGGAGGTCTTTCTGATCGAACTCAAGGTCAAGCCATGAGCCGTGATAGGGGATAACGCGGGCGGTGTAGGCAATTTTACCGCTGGAGGTCTTGTCCTTGGCCATCTCAAAGAAGACGCCGGGAGAACGGTGGAGCTGGCTGACAATAACCCTCTCCGTGCCGTTAATAATAAAAGAGCCTGTATCGGTCATCAACGGAATCTCGCCGAAGTAGACCTCCTGCTCTTTTATATCACGCACACTCTGCGCGCCCGTCTCCTCGTCGCGGTCCCACATGGTGAGCCCCACGAGTATCTTAACGGGAGCGGCATAAGTCATGCCCTTTTGCCGGCACTCCTCTACGGTGTACTTGGACTCCTGAAGCGTGTACCGTACAAACTCAAGAGAGGCCTTGCCGCTAAAGTCCTTAATGGGAAATGAGCTCTGAAATACAGCCTGCAGACCCACGGATTCTTTGGCCTCTTCGCTTACTCCTGCCTGGAGAAAACGTACGAAAGACTCTTTCTGAACATCGATAAGGTTGGGCATGGACGCCACCTTAGCTATCTTCGAGTAGTCTTTACGAAGGTATTCGCCGTTTCTGATATAATGGCTCGCCACTATATGGTACTCCTTATCTTAATAGCCCCCTTTAACAGGACCTGCCCGAAGGGGAATTCCGCTACGGGCATGTCCTTAAAGGTATCTGTATCACTTCTGTAAAGCCCCTCTGTAAAAGAGGGACTCTTGATTCCGCCCACAAGGGGAGATACTTTCAGCGATTACTTTATCTCCACTGTGGCGCCGGCGCCTTCGAGCTGCTCTTTTATCTTATCGGCCTCGTCTTTTGCCACGCCCTCTTTTACGGCTTTAGGCGCTGCCTCTACGAGGTCTTTCGCCTCTTTAAGGCCAATGCCCGTTACAGCGCGAACCTCTTTAATAACCTTAATCTTCTGCGCGCCGAAAGAGGTGAGCACAACATCAAACTCTGTCTTCTCAGCAGCTGCTGCAGGAGCGGCTCCGCCGCCTGCTGCGGCTACGGCAACAGGTGCCGCGGCGCTTACGCCGAACTTTTCCTCAAACTCCTTAACAAGCTCGCTGAGCTCAAGGACGCTCATGTTCTCTATAAATTTTACTACGTCTTCTTTTGTAATACCGGCCATTTTACTATCCTCCGTAACATATTTTAAATGTGAGTTATTTTTATTCAGTTATTTTTATTCGGTTATTCGGTCTTATTCTCAGCTATTGCCTTAAGGGCAAAGAGGAAGTTTCTCTGCACACCGCTAAGTACGCCAACAAGGCTTGATGCCGGTGATGAGAGACTGCCGAGGAGTTTACCAAGAAGCACTTCCCTTGAAGGCAGAGTAGCGAGACTCAGTATATCTTCAGGGCCTATGATGTTGCCGGCCATGACAGCGGCAAGGGGTTTCAGCTCCTTGTGGTCCTTGGCAAAGTCAACAAGTGTCTTGGCGCTCTGGGCCGCGTCATCATAACTAAAGGCCAGTGCCACGGGCCTGTCCATGAACTCACCAAGCCCCTCTTCATCCCTGCCTTTGATTGCTCTCTTGGCAAGGGTGTTTCTTACCACCTTAAAGTCCGTTGAAGCATCGCGCATTGTGCTTCTGAACTCCGCCATCTCAACGGCTTTTATGCCGCGGTACTCTGTGATAAAGGTAGCCGTAGATCGGTCAAGCTTTTCCTGCAGGTCTTTTACATACTCTTCTTTGTCAGTTCTTCGCAAGCTCTTATTCACCCCTTTCCATTCGTCAGATTCAGCAGAGACGCGCCCATACTTGATTAAGGCCGGTCCCAAAAAAATAAATTGATCTCGGCAGGATTTTTATGCCCTCCAAAGCGGAGCGGCCCCTGCTGTCTCTGATCTTTAGTTAAACTGCGTTTATAAAATAAACTATTTTAAAAGGCTCCGCATCTCCGAGGTATCCAGCTTAATTCCCGGTCCCATTGTAGTGGAGATATTGAGGCTTTTGAGATATACTCCCTTGCTCGCAGACGGCTTTGCCTTAACTACGGCGTCCATGAGGCAGAGGAGGTTTTCCTTGAGTTTGTCTTTACCGAAAGATACCTTTCCTATGGGAACGTGAATATTACCCGCTTTATCCACCCTGAACTCCACCTTGCCGGCCTTAAGATCAGAGACGGCCTTTGCAACATCAAAGGTAACGGTGCCAAGCTTTGGATTAGGCATAAGCCCACGGGGGCCCAGAACCTTACCGAGTTTACCAACCTCGCCCATCATATCAGGGGTAGCAACAACAGCGTCAAAACCAAGCCAGCCGCCGCGAACCTTGGCCAGCAGCTCATCAGAGCCCACAAAGTCGGCCCCGGCCTCAGTGGCCTCGGCCTCTTTCTCTCCCTTTGCGAAGACCAGAACACGGGTCTTTCTTCCCGTTCCATTGGGAAGCACTACTGAGCCGCGAACCATCTGCTCCGGGTGCTTGGGGTTTACGCCAAGCCTGCCCGAGAGATCCACGGTCTCATCAAATGCCGCAGGAGCAGCCTCTGGCACAAGGTCCAGACAATCATCTATGGCATAGACCTTATCAGTCTCTACCTTTTCTTTTGCCGCGTTATACTTCTTTCCCTTTTTCATATCCGCCTCAGCCCTCCACCGTAATGCCCATGCTTCTTGCGGTACCTGTTATATTGGTAACCGCCGCCTCCAGCGTAGAGGCCGTAAGATCAGGGGTCTTTAATTTAGCTATGTCTTCCACCTGCTTTCTTGTAACCTTGCCAACCTTTGTCTTGTTGGGCTCCTTTGAGCCTTTCTCAAGACCGGCGGCCTTAAGGAGCAAGACCGCAGCAGGAGGCGTCTTGGTAATAAATGTAAAACTTCTGTCTGCGTATACCGTAATAACAACAGGTATAACCATACCGCCCTCGGACTGCGTCTTGGCATTAAATGCCTTACAGAAGTCCATTATGTTCACACCGTGCTGACCAAGGGCCGGGCCTACGGGCGGGGCGGGGTTGGCCTTACCGGCGGGAATCTGCAGCTTTATCTGACCTATTATCTTTTTTGCCATAATCTCAGTTAACCTCTCTCATATACGGGAAGATTTTTTCTTTAATATTAATTCAAGCTCAAGTCTTCTCTACCTGGCCGAAATCAAGCTCAACAGGCGTTGGCCTGCCGAAGATACTCACCATTACGGATAGTTTGCCTTTGTTTGGTTTTACGTTCTCTACTATCCCGTTAAAGTTGGTAAAAGGCCCGTCTATAACGCGTACGTTCTCGCCCTCTTCAAAGAGAACCTTTGGTTTGGGCCTTGCCGTGCCTTCTTCAATCTGCCTGGTAATCCTCTCCACATCAGCATCAGGTACGGCCGGGGGCGCGGCGTCTTTACCGCCTACAAAACCCGTGACCTTGGAGACGCCTTTCACGATGTGCCAGGTCTCGTCGTTGTACTCCATGTTAATAAGGATATAGCTGGGAAAGAACTTCCTTGAGGAAGTGCGCTTCACACCCTTGACCATATCCACTACTTTTTCCATGGGCACAAGAATCTCACCAAAGAGGTCTTCTTTGCCTTTGAGTTTTATAGTCTCCTCAAGGGCGGCCTTTACTTTGTTCTCGTAACCGGAATATGTATGTACTACGTACCACTTTTTCGCCATAAGACCTCACTTCACCTCATTATCATGCCGATAATCTTCGCAAGCCCCATATCAACCAGACCCATGAAAGCGGCCAGAAGGGCCGTTACGGCGATTACTATCCATGTAGAGTTCATGGTCTGCTGTTTTGAGGGCCATGTGACTTTTTTAAGCTCTTGCCTGGCCTCGGAGACGAATTGCTTTGATTTACCTATAGTTATCATTATATTAAATACCTCGTCTTACCGGGCCTCCCCGCAATTAAGAGCAGACCGTTTAAAAAACCCGGACCGGAAACCCCGGCCTTCAAGGGATCGCGTGCTGGCAGGCCAGGAGGGATTCGAACCCCCAACATGCGGTTTTGGAGACCGCCGCTCTGCCGTTAGAGCTACTGGCCTTTAATCTTTTGTAAAGTAATCCTCTTTACGAGAGAGACCGTTTTAAAGAAGAGGGACCAGGAACGTCAACTCGCAGGTTGAAACAAAATATCGCAAGATCCCAATTCAAGAGAACACCACACCCCGGGCCGCATGAGAGAACATCGGTCAGAGGCCCTTTACTGGAAAAGACTACTTGGTCTCCCTGTGCGGTGTATGCTTACGGCAGAACTTACAGTACTTCTTAAGCTCAAGCCTCTCCGGTATTGTTTTTTTATTCTTCGTAGTCGAGTAATTCCTGCGCTTGCAGTCCGTGCAGGCAAGAGTGATTATATTACGCATGACCTTCCTTTTTTATAAAGTATATACTAAAGGGCCGCTAGCCCCGCCCCTATCAGCAGGCGGCAGCCCACTGAAGAGATTAATTATTTTATCAAACGCCCCAAAAACTCTCTCCCCTCGCCCCTTTATCACAACTCCCCCCAAACTCCCCTTCTCTCCCCCCGCCCGCTCGCCCACGGGCCACGGTATTTACTCGATTATCTCTGTTACTACGCCGGCGCCTACGGTACGGCCGCCCTCGCGAATGGCAAAACGAAGTCCGTCTTCCATGGCAATAGGTACGATAAGGGCTATCTCGAAGTTTACGTT
>JAJRZX010000021.1 GCA_024275045.1 Deltaproteobacteria bacterium | reverse complement strand
GGCATACTTGCCATTAAGAGAGTCATATAAAGAAAACCAGTATGGAGACGGACTTCTGTTAATTAAATATACGCCTGCGTCCCGCGAAAACTTTTTATCCTATGGCAACAAAGGCCACGGCAAGACCCGCTCCATAAGAGAGGCTGAGAAATATGTCTTTGTCCTTTCCAACCATCTCCCTTGCCTTTCCCTTAAGGATAAGGGCAGTCCTGCCCTTACTTTTATTTACCACCTCAATATCCTGCCAGCTCAGCCCCCCGGTAAGCCCCGTGCCAAGAGCTTTCATGCAGGCTTCTTTGGCGGCAAAGCAGCCCGCAAGGTGCTTTGCAGGGTTATGCCTGGACCGGCACCAGGCAGCTTCGTCTTTGGTAAAGAGCCGTTTTGTAGAGGTTTTTTTGTGTATAAGACCCTCTATGCGGCTTATGGACTCGCAATCAATTCCCGTACAGATGTTTTTTGAGACCACCTCCGCGGTATTTTCGCTATGTGATGTCTCCGGTCTTATCATAATCCCCGTACCCTTGAGATCAAAGCCCCTTCATGTAATCTCGCGCTGAAAGTCATCGTCAAAACGGACTATATCATCTTCTTCAAGGTAGCCGCCGCTCTGCACCTCTATTACCTCAAGGGGAGTATCATCAGGGTTATCAAGGCGGTGTTTTACTCCGATAGGTATGTCTATGGACTCGTTAAGAGACACTATCCTGACCTCATCGCCGCGGCGCACCTTTGCGCGTCCCTTTAAGACCACCCAGTGTTCGCTCCTCTTATGGTGGAGCTGCAGGCTGAGGCGCTGGCCGGGTTTGACTACTATTTTTTTTATCTTATAACCCGGGCCGCTCTCAAGGACTGTGTAGTAGCCCCAGGGCCTGCGCGCGGTCCTGTGCTCGGCATGCTCTGTAAAGCCCTTTTCTTTCAAGGCTTCCACAACGGCCTTAACGTCCTGAGCCCTATCCTTGGGGCATACGAGGGTGGCGTCAGGGGTATCAACGAGTATCATGTCTTTTAACCCAATGGTGGCTACCACGCGGTCGCAGCCAAGAATTACAGAGTCGCTGCTCCCAAGGTCAACGACGCGCCCTTTTATGATGTTGCCGCTCCTGTCCGGGCCAAGTATCTCGCCAAAAGAGTTCCAGCTGCCCATATCAGACCAGGCAAAGTCCGCGGGAATCATTACAACGTCTTCTGCTTTTTCCAGTATACCCTTGTCTATGGATATCGGCTCCATGCCCTCATAGGACCCGGTAATATCCTCTCCGTCCCCTATCTCCATGAGGCGCTGGAAGGTGAGCGGCATATGGAGCTTTATCTCCTCAAGGATTCTTTTGGCCTTCCAGAGGAAAATACCCGAGTTCCAGTAATACCCGCCATCGCTGAGATAGGACTCGGCGCGCTGCTTATCGGGTTTTTCAACAAACCTCTCAACATGAGAGGCCGAGGTCTCCTCGCCAGCCAGTTTATCGCCGGCCTTTATATACCCGTAACCTGTCTCCGGTGTTGTGGGAACAATGCCGAAGGTGACAAGGTGGCCTTTTTCAGCGAGTTTTGATGCTTTTATAAGGTGAGCGCGAAATTTCTCACCCTCGCCAATGATGTGATCCGCCGGAAGTACGGCCATAATGGCCTCGGGGTTAATCTCGGCAAGGCGAATCGCTGCAAGCCCAATGGCCGGGGCGGTGTTTCTGCCCATTGGCTCAACAATGTACTCCGGGCACAGAGGCTCTCCTTCCTCATAACAGAGGTGGAGCCGTATAAGCTCGGCCTGGTCGGCGTTAGTGACTACATGGACCTTTTCAGGGGGAATAAGCGGGCTAAGGCGCTTAATGGTACCCTTCAGGAGGCTCTCGTCATCCACTACGCTAAGGAGCTGCTTGGGGGTAGTGGCACGGCTGAGCGGCCAGAAACGGCTCCCAATACCTCCGGCAAGGATAACGGCGTATAAATCTACTGCCCTCTTATTGTTATTCATAATACTCTGTACTCCTTGCCCTGTTTTATCATCCCTGCCGGTTTTTTTTGTTGCGCCAGAGCCTGTCAAGTACGCTGTAGGCCGCGCATATGGCTATATAATTTACATAGTGCAGCGTGTCTACAAGTAGAGAAGAAGAATATCTCTTCGAGACAGCCAGTTCTTCTGCAAAGGTACGGGTAAAAGTACTTGAGGTCTTGGACTCCCTGTATACGCGGAATGAGGCGAGGTGCTCGTTTATTATACCCGGTCTGTATTTCCTGCCTATCCTCAGCCAGTACTCATAGTCCATGACGCGGTGCTCCTCTGTATCAAAGACACCGAACTCCTCAATGACCTCACGCCTTAAGAAGGTTGCGGGCTGGCAGATAAAATTTGTTATGAGAAGTATATTATAATTGTACCTTGCCAGCAAAAAGTTTTTATACTGCGCTATAAACCCTCGAAACTCCTGCTCCTGCTCATCTATAATACGGCACCTGCCGGTAAGCCACATGGACTCGGGGTGGGCCGTGAAATAGTCGGCTACCTTTTGCAGCGTACTTGCTTCATAGAGGTCATCGGAGTTAAGGTAGGCCACGATATCGCCGGTGGCAAGAGCAAGCCCCTTGTTAATGGCGTGGGACTGGCCCTTGTCCGGCTCTGAGACCCATGTAATGTCTTTATCGTATTTTTTAAGGATACTGATGGTATCGTCCGTGGAGCCGCCGTCCATTACTATGTACTCAAGGTCCGGGTACCCCTGATCAAGGACGCTCTTCAGGGTGTCTTCGATGAAGTGTCCCTGATTATAGGAGGGCGTTATAATGCTGATACGTGGCGGGTTGCGCATATTTTTGCCTTAGACCTTTAAATAAAAAATTAGAGCGTAGAGGTTTAAGCCTTAATTATGGCCTGCGGTGTTCTCATATAATAAGGATAGTGTCTTCATGGCTGTTTTTTCCCATGTAAAATCCTGAGCTCTCTTAAGACCTTTTTGTATGAGAATACTCCGTAACTCACTGTCTTGCAGGACTTTTTTGATGCCCAGAGCTATGGCCTCCTCACTAAAGGGGTCTACAAGTTCCGCAGCGCCCCCGGCTATCTCAATAAGGGGCTCTATATCGGAGCATACCACGGGTACGCCGCTGGCCATGGCCTCGATAACAGGCAGACCAAAGCCCTCATGGAGAGATGGGAAGACAAGGAGCGAACTTGCCGAGTATATAAGGGGTATGTCCTCATATGGGAGCCAGCCCAGCATGATAACATTCTCTTCAAGGTTGAGTTCCGCTATTTTTTTTACTATCTCAGGCGAGCCGTACTCCCGTGTACCTATGAGCACAAGGCAGAGGTCAGGGTACTCAGCGACTACCTCTTTGAAGGCAATGAGGAGACGCATGTAATTTTTATGCGGCAGACTTGAGGCAAGGTAGAGGACAAACCTCTCTGGAAGAGAGTATTTTTCCTTTATTTTCTCCTTATCCGCTCTCTCGCGGCGGTAAAAAGCCTCGTTGTTCACGCCATGATACACAATGCTGATGCGGTCCTCGGGGACCTTGTAGTGTTTTATAATATCGCTTCGTACTTTCTCTGAGAGAGTTAGTATTCTTTTGGCGCGTTTTGCGCTCACTCTGATAATGGTCTTGAGAAAAAAGAGCTGCAGCCTTGAAAAGTTTTCCGGATAGTTCTCATGCTGCAGGTCGTGCAGCGTCAAGACAGAGCGTACGGGACAGAGAAATGGCGCAGTATTACCTGTGCTGAAGAGTACGTCCAGGCGGTGGTAAATTACCTGCAAAGGCAGTATAAACTGCTCCCATAGTATCCTTACGGGACGGTGCGAGGCGCGAAAGGGAGAGCACACTACCTTCATGCGCGGTGCAATTTCATCAAAAAAACCCTGTGATTCCTTGTTGATGAAGATAAAATACTCGTTTTTATCATCAAGGTCTGAGAGTCCCTTTACCAGATTACGTATATGAATCTCAGTGCCCCCTACATGGCCGGGTATGAGATAAAGCGCGTTTATTCCTATTCTCACTACAGGTAGACCTCTTTGCGGTTTTTTTTACATCCCTCTGCCTTAAGGTACAGAGCGCGGCAGGGATACCCTTGGGTGTTTAATTATATGCCGTTGTGGGCAAGTACTTTTTTATCATGCTCTATCATAAGCCCCACAAGTTCGGTAAAGGTTGTTGCGGGGCTCCAATTAAGCTCTGTACGGGCTTTTGTGTTATCACCAAGGAGCATATCAACCTCTGAGGGCCTGAAGAATTTGGGGTCTACCCTTACAATGACCTTTCCGCTGGCCTTGTCTGTACCCACTTCTTCAGTGCCGCTGCCTGACCAGCTGAGCTCCATGCCAAGATGCGCGAAGGCCGCATCTACGAAGTCTCTTACGCTGTGAGTCTGGCCTGTAGCCACTACATAGTCCGCCGGTGCGGGGGCCTGAAGCATGCGCCACATAGCCTCTACATACTCGGCGGCATAACCCCAGTCCCTCTTGGCATCCAGGTTGCCGAGGCAGAGCTCTTTTTGCAGCCCTTCTTTTATTCGCACTGCGCTGTGTGTTATCTTTCTTGTGACAAATTCAAGCCCGCGGAGCGGCGACTCGTGGTTAAAGAGTATGCCCGAGCAGGCGAAGATATCATAGGACTCTCTGTAATTCACGGTTATCCAGTGCCCGTAGAGCTTTGCCACGGCATAGGGGCTTCGTGGATAAAAGGGCGTGTTTTCATTCTGGGGCACGGCCTGCACCTTGCCGTACATCTCGCTTGATGATGCCTGGTAGAATTTTATGGAGCGGTCTATCTGCCGTATGGCCTCTAAAATCCGAAGCGGCCCCAGCGCCGTAACATCAGAGGTAAAGAGGGGCATCTCAAAGGAGGCCCCAACAAAGCTCTGCGCAGCGAGGTTATATATCTCATCAGGGCGTATTTTCTCAATAGCGCGAAATATATTGGTTATCTCCTGCAGCTCCAGTGAGACGTACTCTATGCCCTCGTATGCCCCTACGTCCTGTAGCTTGCTGACGTTCATCTCCGAGGCCCTTCTGGCCGCCCCAAAGACCTCGTAGCCTTTATCAAGGAGAAGTTTAGCGAGATAGGCCCCGTCCTGGCCTGTAATGCCGGTGATAAGCGCTCTTTTTTTTGCCATTTTTTATCTTTTCTCTCCTGTTTGGCCCCTGTGGGCGTAATTATTTGCTGAACCTCTTCCGGTGCCATCTCCATGCGTCTTCCAGAATTGTATTGATATTACTCCTCTGCGGGTTCCAGCCAAGTACCTCTTTTGCCTCCTTGTTGGAACCTACAAGAGAGGGCGGGTCGCCGGGCCGTGGGTCTCCAACAGTGACCTTGAACTCAGCACCCGTGACCTCTCGCGTTGCCGCGATAACCTCTTTTACGGAGTGCCCCCGTGAGTTGCCAAGATTTATTGCCCGGGTCTTGCCGCCCTTTAAGAGGTACTCAAGGGCAAGCACGTGGGCCTCGGCAAGGTCCGTGACATGTATATAATCCCTTACGCAGGTGTGATCAGGGGTCTCGTAGTCATCGCCGTATATGGTTATGCCTTTTCTTAGACCTGCCGCCGCGTCAAGAACAAGGGGTATGAGATGCGTCTCAGGCGTATGGTCTTCTCCTGTCTCGCTCTCAGGATCTGCTCCCGCGGCGTTAAAGTACCGCAGCCTTACATTCCTTATATCATAGGCTACACTATAGTCATCAAGGAGTTTTTCTATTATGAGTTTTGTATTTCCATAAGGGTTGATGGGGTTTAGCGCCATGTCCTCTGTAATGGGGACTCTTGCCGGTACACCGTAAACAGCGCAGGTAGAAGAAAATATGAAGTTTTTTACCCCATGCTCCTTTGCCGCGTTTACAAGGTTAAGAGAGCCCTGTACGTTATTGCGGTAGTATTTTGCCGGATCCGTAACGGATTCCCCCACATAGGCGTAGGCCGCAAAGTGCAAAACAGCAGCCGGAGAGTGACGTTTAAATACAGTATCAAGGGCGCCCCTGTCAAGAAGGTCCCCTTCCTCGAAGATGGCCCAGCGCACAAGGTCTCTGTGGCCGTACACAAGGTTGTCATAGACCACCACATTAAAGCCCTTGTTTTTTAATGCCTTGCATGTATGAGAGCCAATGTACCCGGCCCCGCCGGTTACGAGTATTGTCATCGCCCTTAGCCTCCTATATCGTGACTTCTCTGTTTTTGCAGCACTCTATTAAGGTTCAGCCCGGTATTAACAGAGGGCCTGTATATACCTTAAGAGTTGCGCTCCCATATACGGCCTCTTGCTGCCTTGAGTCAGTTTAACAAAAAAAGGGAGACTTACCTGTACTTATAATACGCTCTCTCTTTGATTTTACTTAATTTTTATTTTCTAAAGGTCCCATTTTGCCTCTTAGATAATCGCTCATACCGCGAAGAATGCGCGCGGCGCCTCTGCGTTTTGGAATTTTCATGGTAAAGAGGCTTAAAAAACTCGTACAGGCAACAGAGAGTATCCTTAAAAAGTTAAGCCCCGGGTTAAGGGGCCGGTTTTTATCAAGGCAGTAGAGTGTGTTTCTTACGTTGTAGTAAAGAGATAGGGCCGAGGCAGCGCCTCCCGTGGAGACGGCCTCCTTGTGCCAGACCTTTGAGGCCGGGACAAAGAGCACCTTAAACCCCGCTGCCCTTGCCCGCAGGCCCCAGTCCGTATCCTCTGAGTAACAGAACAAGTCCTCGTCAAGGAGCCCCACAGACTCTATAAACTTAGGCGTAACAAGAAGGGAGCACCCCGAGGGCCGTTTTGTCTCTTCCAGGCGATTGTATTGATTGCTTTCCGTCTCGTTATACCCACGTTGGCGCCCCCAGCCAAGGAGCTCGTTAAAACCGGCCCCTGCATAGGATATAACATTGGGGTTTGCGTAAAAATATATTTTAGAGCATAATAACCCGGCTTTTTTTTCTTTTTTTGCAGCCTTTACAAGCTCCTCGGCAAAGAGCGGGTCTACTACAGTGTCGTTGTTAAGAAGTATAATATACCCCGCATCTTCGGCAAGGGCGTACTTTATCCCCGCGTTCATGCCTCCGGTATAACCCAGGTTTTTGCCTGTTTCCAGTATCTTAATCTTGGGAAATTCTTTTTTCAGAACCTTTACGGAGTCGTCCGTAGAGCCGTTGTCCACGATAAGAATCTCACGGCCCTCGGGCCCTGCTTTTTCAAGGGAGCGCAGGCACTCTCTTGTATCCTTACACCCGTTCCAGTTAAGGAGTATGATATAAATCTTATCCGCAGCGTTCATTAAGTATAAAAGACCTTATATAGCCTTAAACTTTTTGAATCCATATATTACCGCCCGAGTTTTTCATGCAGAGCGGCATATTATCACGTAACCATTGCCTGTGAAATGTATGTACGTAGTCGCTGAAGAGCGCTATCCTGAACTCTTTATTGTACTGCAAAAAAGCGCGAAGCATGTATGCCTCGTTCCAGGACCTGCCCTCAAGGACCCATGGTTTCGGGTATTCAAAGGGGTAGAATATGTCGTGAAAATGGATATAAACACCGCTCTTTAAGGAGGGCAGTATCTCGAAGAATATATAATTAACATCGCTTCCTGTTTTAGAGACATGTGTTGAGTCGATGAATAAGATGTCTCCGGCAGTAAGGTCTGAGAAGACCTGAAGACCCACGTCCTGCAGGTCGGCGGAGATAAGGTTTATCTCTTTTCTGTCTTTTTCTGTAATAAGGGATAAGAGTCTCTCGGGAAAAGGCTCTATAAAGGTACACTCTATGGAGTTTTGATGAAACAACTCGTTGGTATCCAGAATGACCGTGGATGAAGAACCTGAACCCACCTCGATTATCCTCTTGGGTCTCAGGTGGCGAATCATGGAGTACAAAAATATGGCATCAGTATAGGAATAAGCGTTGTTCTCATAATAGTAACGAAGGCCAGCTTTTTTTTCCGCCTCAAAAGGCAGGTCTTTGTAAAACTCCGCCAGCTTGTGCAAGAGGCTTATCTGCGCCTTATCGTTAATATTTAGACCGCTCTCTTTTTTTACATCCTTGCCCCAGATAAGACCGCTTCTGCGTTTTATCTCTTTTCTGCTCGTAATGGGGGAATAGAAGTGTCCCGGAGGCACCCACATGTGTATGCACCTGAAAAGGGCTTTTAAGAACAGATCAAATATGATGAGACCCTCCCTGTGTTTAAGCGCTCTATGAATCGGTAATTAATACGAAAGTAAGCCATTGTTGTAAGCCGGTCTATATCAGTCCCGGAGAGCGGTCACGTGAGGTGCATGCTCTAATGTTTTTCATGCACTTCACGGTCAACCCCTACAGACCAATCCCGTGACTTACTCTGATACCCGCAAAATCTTCTTTGCCGGAGTTTATTACTGTCAGACCCTTGCCACTATGGGCAGCGACCTCTCAATATTCCATATTATACCGTACTCATAGTGAGGCTCTCTGCTTACGCGCACTGTTTTAAAACCGGCTTCCTGTAAACTTTGTATTAAAGAAGGCTCAGAAAAGAGACGAACTTCAAGTGTGGACCCGGGGCCGCCGTGAAAGGCCAGGTCTTTAAAGGTCTCTTTTTTACCGTCTTTTGTAATATTTTTAAGTACATACTCGTCCTTGACCTTAAGGATCTCGTATTTATGGAGATTGGGAAAATGCTCAATTGTCTTACCTTCTTTTATATAAGGTACGGAAAAAATAAGCACCCCGCCGGGTTTTAAGAGTCTGCGCATGTTCACAAAAGCCTCTGAGACAGGGGGAAGGACGTGTTCAAGGACATCTGTTGAGATAATAAAATCAAGGGTCTTATCTTGCGAGGGGTCTATGGAGGTTATATCCAGTCTTGGTTCTTTATGAAAGAAGGTGTTGCTATAATCGAGTTTTTTTTTAAGACCTGCGGCATAGACCTCCCAGTCGCTCATGCCTATGCCTTTAATCTCTTTATTAAGAGGAAAGTCCCTTAGCATCAGGCTCTTGCCAAATAGCTCCATTGAGAGTAGATGTATAATGGCGCGCATCCTTACTGTAGAGGCGCATGTTGGGCAGCTTGGAGTCTCCCTGCCAAGTGCTGAGGCCAAGGTCTCACAGAGGGACCCGCAGATGTTGCACCCGTAGGCAAGGTGACCGGGTTTAAGTCTTGTTGATTTTAGAAGATTCATTCTGCTCTGCAAAAAGATCTTTGAGTGCAGGAGTATTTTTCTCATATCTTTAAGAGTCATATGCCCAAATAATATTTCTTTCTGTTTTATTGAAGGGGTTTTTATATATTCAGTGGTTTTTAATATGAGTCAATGCTCATACATAAAGCGGGGGTGCGTACTTTTTTATCTTGCCTTTAGTTGTAAGTGAGAACCCTTATCGCCTGTACAGGCGAAGCAGAGCTTCTTATATCATAAGCCTGATTTCTCATTATACTCCATGCGTTATTAAATCACTATCTTTAAGATGGGAGAAGAAATTTTTAATCTTATAGAGCTGAAATTCACTATTAATCCTTAAAGCTGAGTGCTTTGTGCATAATCTCAAGTCTTGTAAGTAAAAACAAAAGTAAATCAATAAGCACAAGGGGGAACGCTTATGAAACTCCTTGTAAAGATGAGGGGTTGGGCAATGCGCGCATACAGGTAAGAGAAGAGCAGGGCTTGCAGCTGAATCAGACAGGTGCTTAAAGAGAGGTATGTTTACAGAGGCGGCTCAGCATGATCTCTACAAAAAAAACCAAAGATTTATATGGATTAGCGCCTTTTATTTTTGATTCAATTTATGAATATTCTCTTGACAGGGGTCTTTTGTGGTGTTAGGTTCATAATATGAAGAATGAGCACAGCTCTGAAAAAGGCGATTACCGTTCTCTGCTTATCCTTGATGAGATCTCAAAGAACAAGGAGCTCACTCAGCTTGAGCTCAGCAACAAGCTTGGGCTAGCCGTAGGTCTGGTGAATTCCTATATCAAGAACCTTGTAAGTAAAGGTTATATAACAGTCTCCACCATCCCAAGGAGAAGGTACCTCTATTATCTTACGCCAAGGGGTTTTGTGGAGCAGACCCGCCTGACGTATCAGCACCTCAGTAACTTTACCAACCTATACCGCGTGGCAAGGAAGGACTTTCATGAGCTTTTTAATAACTTAAAGGAAAAAAGCGGCATCGAGAGAGTGGGCTTTTGCGGAGTTGACGAGGTTACGGAGATTGCCTTTCTCTCACTTAGCGAGGCAGGACTCAAACTCGTCGGCGTCTTTAATGACGAGAAGCTGGGAAAGAATTTTTTTGGTCATGAGGTCTTGTCCCTTGAAGAGGTCTCAGGTATTGAGTGTGAGGTCTTTGTCATAACAAGGTTCAGGGGCGGAGACGTTTTGGCCGCAAGGCTTATTGAGCTGGGCATAGAGAGGGAGAGAATAATAGATCTAAGCAGGGACGGCTGGCTTAAAAAGTTTGATAACTAATGTTGCTTCTTAAACTTTAAGAGAGATATATGACTGAAAACAAAAAGATTATAGGCCATATCGGGCTCGGGCACTGGGGCAAGAACATATTAAGAAACCTCATTGAGCTTGGCGTATTACATACTGCCTGCGATGTTACAGAGTCAGTTGTAGATGGTTTCAGGGAGCAGTACCCGGAGGCGGCTTTTACCACCTCCTTTGATGAGATACTGGCAAATCCTGAGATTAAGGGCGTCTCCATAGCCACGCCTGCGGTGACGCATTTTGAGTGCGCCAAAAGAGCGCTACTTGCCGGGAAAGACGTATTTGTGGAAAAGCCGCTCTCCCTTGCCGTTGAAGAGGGCGAGGAGCTGGTGGCTCTTGCCGAGAAAGAGGGGCGCGTGCTCATGGTGGGGCATATACTTCAATACCATACGGCTGTTATTATGCTTAAACATCTAATAGACAGCGGGGAACTTGGGGAGATACGATATATATATTCCAACCGTTTGAATATGGGTAAGCTAAGGACAGAGGAGGATGTACTTTGGAGTTTTGCTCCTCATGATATTTCCGTCATACTCATGCTTATGGGAGAGTCACCCCTCGAGGTTTCTACTGTAGGTGGTAGTTATGTTACAGAGGGCCTATATGATACGACCATGACGCTACTTAGATTTTCGGCAGGAGTAAAGGGCCATATTTTCGTAAGTTGGCTAAACCCGTTTAAGGAGCAAAAACTCATCGTGGTCGGCTCGCTTGCTATGGCAGTCTTTGATGACATTTGTGTTGATAAACTTGTAATCTACAGGCACGCGGTTGAGTGGACCGGTGGTGCCGTGCCGGTGGCCAAAAAGGCAGATAGAGAGGTGGTAGAACTTGAGAAGTCAGAGCCCCTAAAGGAAGAGATGCGACACTTTCTGAATTGTATGAAGACGCGTAAGCCCCCTACAACTGATGGCAAAGAAGGCTTAAATGTCCTGCGCGTCCTTACGGCACAGGGCTGAGAAAAGATATTGTTATAATGTTAACGTAGAGAGAGTTTATGAAGACAGTTCTTTTTATATATAATTTTCCGCATAAAAAAACACAGGAATTTCTGCTACGAATGAATCTTGCCGGGATGGGCCCAGCACTCGTTCTCGCCTCACCCCCTATAACGCTAAATCTACCGAAGGCATTTCTTAGAGACAAGTATAGGCATATAGACCTCATAGATCCCAAAGAGGCCTGCTCAAGGTTAGGGGTTGAGTACATAGAGGTAGCTCATAATAGCGAAAAGGTTCCAGCTATCATCAAAGAGCACGACATCGAACTTGGGGTTATTGCAGGCGCCAGGATACTTAAACAACATGTTATCAGGGCCGTGCCGAGGTCAATTATAAATTTCCATCCTGGACTAATACCGGATAACCGCGGCCTTAATGCCGGTAAATGGGCGGTGAAGCTAGATATCCCACAAGCTGTGGCCGTTCATGTTATAGATGAAAAGATAGATATGGGAGGTGTGCTTGGTAATTACATCGTTCCTGTGTATTCGTACGACACGCTTCCGGAGATTAATCTTCGTATAACAGAGCTTCAAAATCACCTTCTTGTATCAACGCTCACTCTTTTCAGGGAAGGGAGGGAGAATGCAAGAGAGGTAACTTTTGAAGGTGGTTATCATCTTCCGGCAGATGAGGAGGTAGACCGGGAGGTAGTAAGGTGCTGGGGGGCTTATATTAAAAAATGGGCAGTTGATAAGAACGGATGGCGATGTAAGTGTTCGGCGTTTTTAGAGGCCGCTTTGCAGGGAGTTTTATCCTGTGGAGTGTGCGGCTCAAGATACATACTACGTAAAGCTGCTTCAATAGAGTACCTTGAATTAATGGGAGAGTGACTAGATGAGACAGATACCGATGCTCGACTTGAAGGCCGAGTACGAATATATGAAAGGCGGGATAGATGCCGCTGTTGCCGGGTGTTTTGAACATCAGAGGTGGATATTCGGGCCCGAGGTAAAGGAACTGGAGGAAAAGATAGCCGCGCATACCGGGGTGGGTCACTGCATGGGCGTTTCTTCGGGGACCGAGGCCCTGGTCTTATCGCTTCGAGCTATTGCCATAAAGACAAAGGGTGCTGAGTATTTTGATAAGGGAGATGAGATAATTACAACGCCCTTTACTTTTACCGCCACGGGTGACGCCATCCTGCGGGCCGGGGCCACGCCTGTCTTTGTTGATATCGACCCCCTTACATATAATATTGACCCCGCAGCGGTTAAGGACTATTTAGAGTCCAACGGGGGTAATGTGGTAGGGATTCTGCCTGTACATCTATACGGGCAGCCCTGCGAAATGGACTCTATCATGGAGCTTGCGGCAAAAAACAATCTTTTTGTAGTGGAGGACGTTGCGCAGGGCTTTGGCGCCGGCTGGAAGGGAAAGCGCGCGGCCTCTATGGGGACAACGGGCACATTCAGTTTCTTTCCGTCCAAGAACCTTGGCGGCTGCGGCGACGGCGGCATGGTAGCGACTAATGATGAGGAAATAGCAGGGCTTGTAAGGATGCTCATT
>JAJRZX010000020.1 GCA_024275045.1 Deltaproteobacteria bacterium | reverse complement strand
CCATGATTTGCACTGGCCGTAGTACTCGGTATTGATAAATATGGCTGTCTTTGTATCATGATGATAATATCCATGAGGTTCCTCTCCCTCCACGCCCATTACGGCATAGATGGTGCCGTGGGACAAGACATGACGCCCCCCGGATGCGGGGTACCAGTTATCCACCCAAAAATCCGAGAGGTGGGCCGAGTTTGTCTTAAGCTCAATATTAATGCCGTGTATATCAGCTGCCCAGTGGTAAATCTCAAACCCCTCCTTAAGCTTTGCCTCGGCAAGTCCCACAAGCTCGTTTCTTCTCCTAAGGGTTATCTCCTTATCCGAACCTACTCTTTTTTTCTCAGCCGTAATACTGTTAGAGTACATAATGCAGTGCCTCCGTAAAAGGGTTATTAAAAACTACTAAAGTAAGAAGGCAGGATGAGATACTGTTGATGAGAGGGTAGATAGACCCTGCTTAAGAGACCGCAGCCTTCAGATACACAGGTTAGAGCGTAAATCTTTGTGCATGCCAATTGAATAATAAATCAGAGTTAAGCGGCCAGCCAGTCCTCTGCCTCGGATCTTTGGACTCTGCTAAAGGCCTTAATCTCCAGCCCCGGAAAGAGAAGCCCCTCCAGCTCGCCTGCTTTTTTTAACCACGACGCGTCAGTTAAGAGGGCTACGCGCTCGAACTTTTTCATAAGCCCTAACATCACGGGGAGGCGTGTTAATTCAATTACAATGGCGCCAAGTGAGGGGATATGAAAGTCCACTATTTCGTAAAGCATTCTGCCGTTTTTTATATTCTCTGATTTTTTCACCAGCTCATCAAGGGCAATTCTCATCTCTTCTGAGTCAAGCTTGCCCCTTAACTCAATATCAACTCGATTAACGCCCTTTTGCACTACCGAAAACATAATCCCCCCCTCTTATGTAATGGGATGAATGGCTGAGATTAAAGGAAGACCCTTTATACAAGACCACGGAGAAGGATATGCGTGTTGATAAGAATTAGAGTAAGAGACTAAGGCCAATAAAAACGTAGAATAAAACAGTACCACAAGACAATGGCAGGCAGACGGTTAAGATACACGTCCGGATTTAAAAAAAACCTCGGTTCTTGCGTAGATAAATACAGAAGACAGACACCCTGTCCCTACAGAGCCCCTCTTTACATAAGACTTGCCGGACTCAGGATATCTTACCCATGCTGCTTAAAAAACCGCCTACGGCTGTTCTCACCATGGCGCTGATACTCCAGCGTTGGCCAAGTTTTGCTTTATACTCCTCGGCAAGTTCACGGAGGGCGTCTATCTGGTCCACCTCAAGCATGATGGAAATCTTTTTCAGTTCTTCGTCACAGCAATGGGTACTACCGTGTTTGCTCATCTATCAACACTCCTTGAAAGACCGCGCACGGCCTTCTTTTATTTTTTTAGCAGCTGCTTTGACGCACTCTTCCTTTATCTTCATGTGTTTATTTATCGTCTCAATGACCTCATCTGCATCATCTGTAACTTTTATTATCTCAAGGTCTTTTGCGCTAATAGTCTTATAGTTAAACATAGTGTTATGCATAAAATCAAGGAGAGGATTCCAGTACTCGCTGCAAAAAAGTATTATGGGAAGGGGGAATATCTTATGGGTCTGTATGAGAGTAAGGGCCTCGAAAAACTCGTCAAGGGTACCGAAACCTCCGGGCATACATATGTAGGCCATGGCGTATTTTACAAACATGACCTTTCTTGCGAAAAAATAACGAAAATTCAGAGAATGAGTCTGATACTTATTAGGGATCTGCTCCATTGGAAGGTTGATATTAAGACCTATGGAGAGCCCTCCGTTCTCAAAAGCCCCTTTATTGGCGGCCTCCATAATTCCCGGCCCTCCTCCGGTGATAATAGTATAACCCTCCTTAGAGAGAAGTCCGGCTATTTGCTCTGTCTTTTTGTAAAACCTGTCCTCAGGGAGTGTCCTTGCAGAGCCGAAGATTGAGACGGCAGGGCCTATATCGGAGAGCTCGTCAAACCCCTCGATAAACTCGCTGAGTATTCTGAAAATCCTCCACGTCTCCTTGCCCTTCAGGTCTTCAACCATCTTCTACTCCCATTCGATTGTGCTTGGCGGCTTTGAGCTGATATCATATACCACCCTGTTTACTCCCCTTACCTCGTTTATTATACGCGTAGAGATAACCTCAAGCACGTCATAGGGCAGACGCGCCCAGTCAGCTGTCATGCCGTCAAGGGACTGCACGGCGCGCACGGCGATTGTATTCTCATATGTACGTTCATCGCCCATTACGCCAACGCTCTTAACAGGCAGGAGCACGGCAAAAGACTGCCAGACCTCATTATATAACCCGGCTTTTTTAATCTCCTCAAGCACTACGGCATCGGCCTCTCGCAGTATATGACACCTCTGCTGCGTAACGCCTCCGATTATCCTTATTGCCAACCCGGGGCCGGGAAAGGGGTGCCTCTCCACCATCTCAGCGGCCAGCCCAAGCTCACGTCCAAGTACTCGAACCTCGTCCTTAAAGAGCTCGCGGAGGGGCTCGATGAGTTTCAGATGCATGTTCTTTAAAAGCCCGCCCACGTTATGATGGGACTTAATGGTGGCAGAAGGCCCTTTTGTGGAGACGCTCTCTATTACATCGGGATACAGCGTGCCCTGGGCCAGAAAAGAGGCGTCCTTAATGGAGCGTGCCTCGGCCTGAAAGACCCTTATAAAGTCACCGCCTATTAATTTACGTTTTCGTTCCGGGTCTGCTACGTTACGAAGGGATTTAAGAAACCTCTCAGATGCGTCTACGCAGAGAAGGTTCATCTTGAAGTTTTTTCTGAGGGCCTTTGCCACGGCCAGCCCCTCGCCTTTACGGAGCAGCCCGTTATCAACGAATATGCAGGTAAGCTGCTTTCCTATGGCTTTATGCACAAGCAGAGCCGTTACAGATGAGTCAACGCCTCCGCTGATGCCGCAGATTACGCGGTCTTTGCCTACTTTTTCCCTTATTTCCGCTATACTCGAATCTATAAAAGAGCTCATGGTCCAGAGGGGTTTTACACGGCAGATATTAAAGAGAAAGTTGCTGATAATACGGGTCCCCTCTTCGCTGTGAACTACCTCGGGATGGAACTGCACGCCGTAGATGCGTTTTTTTTCGTTTCTTATGGCGGAAAATGCGGAGTTATCGCTTTTAGCGATGGACTTAAAACCAGAGGGGAGCTTTTTTATTTTATCTCCGTGGCTCATCCATACGCGGAGTTTTTTCTTTCTTATACCCTTAAAGAGGTCTGCCCTATCGCCGATAATCAGATCGGCTCCGCCGTACTCGTGTTTGCCGCTTTTCTCTACCACGCCGCCAAGTAGACGGGCCGTAAGCTGAAGACCGTAACAGATGCCAAGCACGGGTACACCGAGGTTAAAGATATCTTTGGTAACAAGGGGGGCTTTTTTCCCGTAAACGCTTGACGGACCGCCCGAGAGTATGATACCTGCGGGCCTGAAGGCTTTTATGGTGGAGATTTTAGTTGAAAAGGGGTGGATCTCGCAGTAGACCTTTGCCTCGCGGATACGTCTCGCGATAAGCTGGGTGTACTGTGAGCCAAAGTCAAGTATTAGTATCCTGCCTGAGTGGATGTCCATGGTCACCTTTTAGTTGATGGGTGAAGCTGCGCTTCACCCATCCTACAATACTGTTTTTTTATACCCGATCCTTCGTTTATCAAGGAAGAATATCTTTATTGATGGGTTACGTTTCACTCCACCCATCCTACAAGGCTTTCTTTTTCAGAGAGCTATTGTCCCAAATCACCACAAAATTGCATAAGTGCAGAAATGTTACTTACTACGTTGGTTTTCTTTATCTTACTTTCTTTTTTCCAAAAGAAAGTAAGGCTGCCTTCAGGTGATTTCTCTATTTAATAGAGAAATCACCTAAACATGGAGTTTGTAGTTAGGCGGCTCTTTTGTCATCATCACGTCATGGACATGGGATTCGCGGAGCCCTGATGATGAGATTCTAACAAAACTCGCTTTATCATGAAGCTCCGGGATTGTCCTTGAGCCGCAGTAACCCATGCCGGCCCTGAGCCCGCCTACAAGCTGGTATATGGTGGCGCTAAGAGGGCCCTTGTGGGGCACGGAGGACTCGATGCCTTCCGGGACAAGTTTAAGGTCACTCTCAACATCTTCCTGAAAATATCTGTCTTTGCTGCCTTTTTTCATGGCCTCAATTGAGCCCATGCCGCGATACACCTTAAAGGTACGGCCCTGATATAAGACGGTCTCGCCTGTGCTCTCGTCTGTGCCGGCAAAGAGCCCGCCTATCATTACGGTAGAGGCGCCGGCGGCAATGGCCTTAGTAATATCCCCAGAGTACTTTATGCCGCCGTCTGCGATAACGGGGATATCTTTTTTATTCGCCTCTTTAACCACCTCTAAGATGGCTGTTATCTGCGGCACTCCTATGCCCGTGACTATCCTTGTGGTGCATATGGAGCCAGGGCCCACGCCAACCTTCAGGGCATCAACACCTGTCTTTATAAGGGCCTTTGCGGCATCACCTGTAGCGATGTTGCCTGCGATGAGCTCGCATTTAAAGTTCTTTTTTGTGTCTCTAAGTGCCTCAAGCACGCCTTTACTGTGTCCGTGGGCGGTATCAATGACTATACAGTCCGCGCCGGCCTTCAGGAGGGCGTCCACCCTCTCCTCTCTATCGAATGAGACGCCAACAGCGGCGCCTACGCGGAGCCTGCCCAGCTTGTCCTTGCAGGAATTTGGAAACCTCTGCCGCTTCTCAATATCCGTTACCGTGATAAGGCCCTTTAAGCGGCCCTTTGCGTCTACAAGGGGGAGTTTCTCTATTCTGTGCTCGTGGAGTATGTTCTTTGCCTTTACAATGGAGATACCGGATTTTGCCGTTACCACGTCCTTTGTCATTATCTCGGATATCTTTCTCGTGGGGTCTGACTCAAAACGCAGGTCTCTGTTCGTTAGTATTCCAACGAGGAGATTGTCCTTAACTATTGGAAATCCCGATATATTTTCCTCACCCATGATTTCCAGAGCATCGCGCACCATCTGGTCGGGGTGCAGCGTGAGGGGGTGGCGTATTACGGCGGACTCGAACTTTTTAACCTTATCCACCATAGCGGCCTGCTCATCCACGGTAAGGTTCTTGTGGATAAAACCGATTCCGCCCTCCTGGGCTATGGCTATAGCCATACGCCAGCCTGTTACCGTATCCATTGCTGCGCTTACAAGGGGTATATTGAGCAGCAGCCTCTCCGTGAGCCTTGTTGATGTATCCACATCCCGCGGCAGAATCTTGGAGTACACAGGTTCAAGTAAGACATCGTCAAAGGTAAGGGCCTCTTTTATCTTCAGGGTATTCATATCTACTCTAAACCTCCGTCTTTTTCATCATCTCTATTATAAGGCCCTCAAGAAGCCCTGCATCGCTAACCTTTACGGCCTGAAAACCAAATCTATGGAGCACGGCAAGGGTTATGGCGATACCTGGAATAATAAGGTCTTCCCTGCCCTTCTCAAGCATAAGTATAGACTCTTTTTCCGAGATAGTAAGTCCTGATAAATACTTGTAAAAATACTCTACACTCTGCCGTGAGAGTGTGTGGTTATTAATCTTTGCCCTATCATACTCTTCAAGGTCCTGGTCCAGAGCGGCCAGCGTGGTAACTGTGCCTGCGGTGCCGATAAATTCAACTCCGCCTCCTCCATAGTACTGTACGGGGTCTACTCCATCTGCCGTCATTTGCCTGAAAAGCCCGCTTATAACCTCGTTTATCTCCCTTTCCATTGCAAAAAGCTCATCCCGGCATGGCGGATCAGAGTTAAAAAACCTCTCCGTCAGGCGTACAACGCCCATCTCCAGACTCCATGCGCCAATGGACTCTCCCTTAAGGGTAGCGATAAACTCCGTGCTGCCCCCGCCTATGTCCATTACAAGAGAGCGTTCGGCGGGCTCTGAGATAACGGAGTTTACGCCCATGAGCGTAAGGCGGGCCTCTTCCATGCCGTCTATAACCTCTATCTCAATCCCGGCCCTGTTCTTTACCTCTTGAATAAAGACATCACTGTTACGAGCCCTTCTTACTACGCTTGTGGCGGTAGCCCTAAGCTGCTGCACGCCTTGGTCCCTTATAATATGACCAAACTCCGTCAGTGCGCTGATGCTGCGTTCCATGGCTTCAGTGGCCATGCCTGCCTCTACGGTATAACCTCCGCCAAGCCTTGTTATGGCCCTTTTATAAAGTAGCGGCCTTAGTCCGCCGCCTGGACCCGGCTCCGCTATAAGGAGCCTCAGCGTATTGGTGCCGGTATCAATGGTGGCGTACTTCATATTTTTTACTTGCCTATACCCTCGATGTAGTCTTTCGCATAGCCGATATAATTATTGGCAGAGCGTTTGATGCGTTCCAGCTCATCGGTACGGAGATCGCGCTTTACACGGGCCGGGGTACCGAAAAGCAAGGTGCCTGAAGGGGCCTTTGTGCCCTCTGTTACAATGGAGCCCGCCCCTATTATGCAGTCTTCGCCCACCTCCACGTCATCAAGCAGTATTGCCCCCATACCGATAAGGCACCTGCTCTTAATACGGCAGCCGTGAAGCACGACATTATGACCGATGGTTATATCATCGTCAAGTAAAAGGGGGTAGATATCTTTTGTAACATGAAGAGTGCAGTTATCCTGCACATTGGTCCTCTTGCCTATCCTGATGTAGTTAACGTCACCGCGAACAACGGAGTTGAACCATACGCTTGAGTACTCGCCTATATGTACATCGCCGATTATACGCGCGCTATCTTCGATGAAAACACTCTCATCTATGGTGGGCAGGATATTTTTGTACCTCAGAATCACGTCTCATCTCCTCAGGTATATGCTTAATCAGATAAATATAACAAAATAAGACTCCATGCACAAGTGCAATGCCCATTAAATAAGAGTAGGATTATAGCGGTGCATACGTCTTTAATACCTTTGCAGGGGCCTTCTCATTCCCTGCCCGTCTATACCCTGTATATATACATTAATAGAGGCGGCAGATATTTGTATTCATACGCTATAGCGTAAACCGTGACCTGTGTCACACTTCAAAAATTTTAACTTCCAATAATTGTCACCTCTTAAAACCTTATAAAACAACGAGTTAGCCATAGCACAACATCTCACAACCACCTCAGTGCCAAAAAAATGACAAATATTGTCGTTTTTTTCTTGACACATGCTATATCGTTTGCTATCGTGTCCCTTAGAGTTATCGTTAGTCTTTGATCCACGGGGAAGATTGCGACAAATTCCGTCACTACATTAGAAAGGAAAAAAAGCACTCCGTTACGGCTGCAGTATGCTCCGCTCTACAGCATTATTCAACGGAAGCAACACCTTATTTAAGAAGCAGCACCTTATTAAGATGACAATTGCGGGAAGACCACGCTTTTAGTCCGCTTTTTGTTATTTAACATAAATTATATACCTACTCTCATACACTCACTCTAAACCTATAGTAAAAAGGAGAGATAGATGAAGCCCAATATCATTTATCAAAATAGAAAACTACCTGTGCTTATGGCATTTATCGCCGCCATGGTAGTTTTCCTAACAGCCGGCAGCGCAAAGGCAACCTGCTATCAGACGCAGAACGACGCTGATCTGGCCGGTGCATCAGTAGTACGAATATACGGTTCAATCTATACGGGCGCGAGCACTACGGGACCGGCATTTATTGACCCCATTACAGGCGTTCTCACTCCCGGGCCTACTATCCCCACACCGGCCCCCGCAGGCGGCGCCATAAACGACGCCTCAGTCATGGTGCAGAACATGCACCACGGCGGAACCTTTGAGTGTTATGTGGCACCTACCACGGATAACACTTATGAGGCATTTGTTCCCGTTGGTGAGGAGTATGTGGTAATGTTCAGCGCCCCCGGCCATGATGTTACGAGCCGTGAGTTCTCTCTGCTCGATACAGCGCCAGGTGCATTACTTTCCCCCATGGACGCTTTCATTCCTCCAATGGATCCGGTTACAGGCGAACTTCCAACGGCACACGCCCTTCTTTACGCCTTTTCTGATCTGTACGTAAACAGCGAGGATGACTACCCTGATGACCCGGCCTTACCGGGTGTAACCTTCTACATCTTTGATGAAGATGGCAACTTTGAGCAGTCCGGTGTATCAGGCACGCAGACAATGGCCGATATGCCGCCGCTTGCAGGCCCTGACATTCAGGGACTTTATTACTTCAGCAACCTGAAACCCGGCGAGCATGAGGTTATGGCAGTGCCTCCCGGTGTTACAGTGCCTACAGACCCTGTCAGCGGCGATCCTCTCCTGACCTGTGATTTGGTCCTGATACAGGCTGGTTCTGGATTGCTACAGAAGAGGGTTCGCAGTGCTGGGACATTATACTTCGTCCCAATGACGTAGGCACCATGGCAGGGGCCTACCTGGCATGGTACGCCTTTGTACCCAACCTGGGACAACTTCCGCCTTCCCCTACCGGCACCGGTACCATTACAGGTACCTTTCTTGATGCTGACGGTACGGACACATTTGAGATAATTTCCCCCCATGAGGTCCCGCAGATATGCAACTACGATCGTGTGGGACATCTCTGCACCGACTTAACAGAGGGTTACCACCCTGCTCAGGGACAGAGGGCATCATATATTCAGTTTGACGTAAACGGCGACCCTGTCATAGACCCGCTTACGGGGCAGGAGGTTCTCCTTGACACGCCTCCCACCAATCCGGCTGAGGACTGCACATATCCCAACATGTTTATGCCTGACGGCGTTGCCATACTCTGGGATACAGAGGCCGCACCACCGCACCCCGTGGCCACGGCTCTGGGCTCTAACGTAGACGGTACCTTCCGGTTCGATAACGTACCTCCCGGAAATTACAAGATATTCGCATCAGACATACCCCTTGATTACATCTGGCAGGAACAGCAGATTACTGTTGACCCTCTCCTGCCCGATCCCAATGTCCAGATCTACATACCGCGCTTTTTCGCAAGGATTAACGGTTATGTAGTAGACGATACAACAGGAACAAACCTTAACGGCGTGAAAATAGACCTGCGCCTTACCGACGGCAGTGTATGGAAAAACGAGTTAACTGCTCCAGGTAAAATAAATGAATATGACGATCCCATGGCTGACGGCTTCTTCAACTTCGATAATCTTGCCGAGGTTGAGGTAATGGGACATCTCTCAGTAGACATGTCGTCACTACCCAATACATACAGGGGCGTTATGGCCCAGACATGCTATGACGATGTTACCTCTCCCATCTTCCCATATCCCACGATATGCGAGAACTTCGATGAGAGTAACAGAGACATCGGATGGTTCACCGCAGACTACAGGACAAAGCTCCATGTGGAGCAGATACCCGCAGGTGTTGGCGAGATAATCGGCTCAGTATACAATGAGCATCTTGCCTACGACAAGACCACCGGCACATGGGGTCCCACCGGTGTGTATACCGAGAGTGAAGACCCGCTCCTTACAGGAGTTACCGTCAACCTTTACAACGATCCAATTCAGTACGACGGACTTGGTAACCCAATTGTCGTGGCCACTTCCACAACCGGCGTATACGAAGAATCACGCGCCGGAGGCCAGGGACATATAGCGGGCTACAGCCCCAAGGAGTTCATTCCCTCGCAAGAACTCTGCCCTGCCACTTCGCTTTTCCCCGGCATGGTAGTCTATAACAGGGGTGATATGGAAGTTGACGAGTGGGGCGGTATCTACAAGGGCCCCAGGTTCGGTCAGTTCGAGTTCAGGGACGTAGCGCCAGGCAACTACCTGGTAAGCGCTGCTTTACCAAACGGCTTCTCTGCATCACCGGCCGGAACTGAGACACAGGCCGTAGTTGTTGTAGGCGGCCAGAGAAACGACCTTGACTTTGGCGCCACCACCCTCGTACCGCGTGCCGGTGAGATAGAGGGCGGCGTATTTGACGACCTTATCATCGACACCTTCCCTCAGTCCATACTCTGGTGGGAGAAACAGGGTATACCACACGTAGGTGTTGGCATATACGACCATCATGGCTACAAACTCGGCCAGGCCTTCATGGGTCATCCGCGTTGCTATGAGAAGCAGCCCAACTCGCCTCTCTGGCAGCCTCCTACGGATTTTCTCACAGGAGCATGCCCTGCAACGGAACCGGATCCCCTTGTAGCCGGCCAGGCCCAGAAACCCGAGGTAGAGAGACGCTCAGCGCCGGGAGTACATATTTACCTGGCCAACGACCCCACTCTTACCTACGCTACACCACTACCGGGAACACCGACGGCATCACTACCGGTTCAGAGCTACAGAACCGATTACCTGCCACTTGGTCTTAACTACACCTTTGGCCAGGGCGGATACAAGTTCGAGGCCGACTGGTCGCTCCTGCCACTGGGACCGCCGCTGCCCTTAGGCGTAGGCGCGGGACCTGCCGCAGCGCTTCCGGCCCTGCCTGCCAACGCGCCTGTAATAGTAAACGGTGCGCCTCAGGCCAGGAACTACGGACCAGGCGGCGAGTACGGAGTCTTTCAGAACGCCGTATACTCAGGCTCCAACGCCCTTGATATACAGCTTGTTGGATGGAGAAAGAAAAACGCCATTAACAACCCTGTAGTAAACGAGTTCTTGAAAAACAACCCCAAGGCCAAGCAGTACCTGCAGAAAAACGGCCTTACACCAAGGACCCGCCAGTGCATAAAAGTCATTCGCCAGCAGGAGCAGAACGCGAATCAGATACTTGCCTTCAGCGGTCCCACTAACCCTTATACAATCACCGGCGTAAACTTCGGTGATGCTCAGGGACACTCAACTGTATCTCTCAGCGGTCAGGAGCTCAAGGTAATATCATGGTCCGACACATCTATAACAGTTGACATACCTCAGAGCTCAATACCCGGCCCCATGATAGTGGCCACAACAGAAGGTCTCTCCAACAGCACTCAGATAGACCTTGCCACAATCAACGCCACAGCAGAGTGGACGGCTTATCTTGCCGCTCACACCATGTATGTGGACGCAGCGGCCCAGGTAGGAGCCGGTAACGGAAGCAGCGCTTCACCATACGCCACCATCACCGAGGCTATGGATAACCTTATAGCCGTAAGGCCCGTATTTGTAATGGTAGCACCGGGCACATATAACGAGACCGTACATATCATTGATTCTGATATAAAGATCATAGGTTCAGGTCCATTTGAGTCCATGATTGACGGCCTTGTTCTAAACGACATGAATCCTCTGAACCTCTCCAATACCGGATCATTCAGCGGCTCTTCAGGTGCGGTCTTCTACATTGGTAAGGGCGGCATGCTTGGCTCGGTAAGTAACATTGCCATCACCGGCTTTACCATTACCGGAGGATACCCGGGCACCCTTGGTATAGGCGGCGGAATCTTCGCTGACTACGGCAACACTAACATAGACATCAACAACAATATCATAAGCCAGAACTCCGGCGGATACGGCGGAGCAATATGGATGCACCACTCAAACCACGACGTGCGCATATGGAGTAACCTTATATCCGAGAACGGCAACTACGAAGGCTACGGCGGCGGCATCAGCATCAACGATGAGCCCGAGTACGGCCCTGATGAGCCGCTTCTTGACCACAGCTACGATGATCAGCTCTACAGTACACCTCCGGGTACGTACGAGATCTTCAACAATCTCCTTTATCGCAACTACTCGCCTGATTACGGCGGTGCCATGGCTCTGTATGAGATAAAGGACCACCTGAAGATCTACGGCAACATGATCATGGAGAACAGGAGCGATGATCACGGCGGAGGCCTCTTCTTCGAGGATTCCGGCCCCGTAGACCTGTACGACAACGTCATACTCCGTAACTTTGCCGCAGATGACGGCGGCGGTATCAGCTTCGAGGACGTAGGCGACGATATCTCTGTGGTTAACGTCTACAACAACGTTATCGCCGAGAACATCGCCGATGACAGAAGCGAGACCACTGCACGCGGAGGGGCCATCGCCTTTGATGATACTCTTCGCGCAAAGGTCTACAACAATACCATCACAGGTAATATCGTAGCCGGTACTTACGACCCCAGAGGCGGAGCCATTGACAGCGAGCGTCACGGTCATGAGTACAACGCAGACAGCACCGCGCCTAAATGGCCCTACTTCAGTGATGTGCAGGTATTCAACAACATCCTGTGGGACAACTGGAGCCTGCACTACGATGTGCCGTTTGGCGAGGATCTGGACTACACCTCAGGGCAGAACTACCAGTGGACAATTGACAATATCCACGTGGACAACCCTGCGGTTAACCTCCCCTGGGAGACCAGCCAGAACTCTGACACCATGCTCGTAAAAGAGTTCAACATCATCAACGGTGTAGTTGACAATCCAAAGCAGAAGGGCAGACAGCACAACATTGATGCTGACCCCATGTTTGTTGACGCCGCGGCGCTGGACTGGCACCTTCAGTCCAACTCGCCTGCCATTGGCAAGGGAAGGTTCCTCAAGGCACCGGGGTACGATGCGGACCTTATCTTCAGGCAGCCAGATTGCCTCACGGATATAGGCGCCCTTGAGTACAGGACAACTCCGGATCCTGCGCAGGTTATCTCAATACCTGTGGACCTCCTGGGCTATGTACAGGTACCCGTACCGGGCAGCACGGAACTTACACCTCCAACCCCGCCGGTAGCACCAGCATCGGCGACAGCACCGGCAGCACCAAAGATGATACGCCGGTAAAATAAAAAGGGCTCTCCGCGGTTGATACAGACCGCGGAGAGAACCCCTTTTTTTTTCAAAAACAATACACCCTGCTTATTATTTTTAAAAAGAAGACTTACTTATATAGACTGAACATAATTATATTGTAAAAAAAACCTTAACCCGGAGCAATACACGCTATGAAAGCCATACCATTAGGCGAGCTGATTCTCAATGACGGGTTAATAGATGAGAAGATACTTGCCTCAGCCCTTGAGGAGCAGGCACGCACAGGAGAGAAGTTAGGCGTCCGTCTTGTCAAACTTGGCTGCGTCTCCGAGCAAGACATGCTCCGTGTCCTCAGCAATAAGCTTGAGATCCCCTGCATCACAACAGATAATTATTCCAAGACCCCCCCTGCCCTTGATATCGTCCCCTCTCTTAAGTTCATGCGGTTTTATAAAGCCGTTCCCATAAGAGTACGCAACGGTATTCTCACCATAGCCTCAGCCGATCCCCTTAATCACCTGCCGGCAGAGGCATTTGCCTTTGCCACGGGACTTCAGGTAGATGTGGTCATTGGCTCTGAGAGCGATATACTCCATGCCATTGAGTCTTATTACGGCGATGGTCCCGTAACCATGGAGAAGATAATTGAGGATATAGACGAGAAAGACTCCACGGCCGACCTTGACATAGATGACGTAGAGCAGCTAAAAGACATGGCCCTTGAGGCCCCGGTTATAAACCTTGTCAATATGCTTATCCGCAACGCCATTGAGAGAAAGGCCAGTGATATTCATATAGAGCCTTATGAGAACACCATTCATATCCGCTACAGGGTAGACGGCATAATGTATGACGTGGAGTCCATGCCCCAACGCCTGCACCCGGCCATCTCCTCAAGAATAAAAATAATGTCCAAGCTCAATATCGCCGAGAGAAGGCTTCCGCAGGACGGACGCATAAAACTAAAACTCAGCGGCAAGAGCATTGATATACGTGTCTCCATAATCCCCACGCTTCACGGTGAGTCTCTTGTAATGAGGCTCCTTGACCCGGACGGCGTGAGAACGTTAGAGTCTATTGGTTTCTCAAAGTCCAAGAGAGACGCATTTTCGCATATGATAAACCAGCCGCACGGCATGGTCCTTGTAACAGGGCCCACGGGCAGCGGCAAATCCACAACGCTTTACGCCGCCTTATCAAAGGTGGATATATCAAGCAAAAAAGTAATAACCATCGAAGACCCTGTTGAGTACAAGCTTGAGGGTATCAACCAGATTCAGGTTAAACCCAAGATTGGGCTTACCTTTGGGAGCGGCCTGCGCTCCATAGTAAGGCAAGACCCCGACGTAGTGCTCGTAGGTGAGATACGGGATACAGAGACCGCGGACATTGCCATTCATTCTGCGTTAACAGGGCACATGATACTCTCCACGCTGCATACCAATGACGCACCCGGCGCCATAACGCGCCTTATAGATATGGGCGTTGAGGGTTTTCTTATCTCATCAAGCCTCTTAGGCGTGCTTGCCCAGCGCCTTGTCCGTGTAATATGCACCAACTGCAAGGTGGAGGTTACACCGGAACCCGAGGTTAGAAGGCGCATCGCCGATGAGTACAGACACGTAAAAGACCTTAATGATAAGGATATTGTTACCTTCAGAGGCAAGGGCTGCGTGGAGTGCAGCAACTCCGGGTACAAGGGACGTACGGGGTTATTTGAGCTTATGCTCGTAAACGATGAGATAAGGCACCTTATAGTTGAAAGAAACAGCTCTGATGTAATTCGTCAAAAAGCCATTGAGAACGGCATGGTAACGCTTCGCGAAGACGGCTGGAAAAAAGTCCTCGCAGGCATTACAACAATTGAAGAGGTAGGACGGGTCACACTTACTTAATAAAGTGCCCGTGGTACTACCGTGCATCATGACAAGCAACCGGAGAACTGATTCACAATGGCACAATTTCTCTACCACGCCACAGATGCGGCCGGCAAATTCGTCAAGGGCTCACTTGAGGCCAAAGACAGGGACTCACTTGTGGATAAGCTCCATGAGATGGGGTATTTTCCCATACGCATCGGCAGCAGCGCTGACGAAAAAAACGCTGCCCGCAAACGTGGGGGCTTCAGCTTATTTAAGCGTAAGGCATCGGCGCACCTTGTCGTGGGTTTTACTCAAGAGCTCTCGGATATGCTAGAGGCCGGGCTTGCCCTTGACCGCTCCCTCTCCATACTTGCGGAGCTTGAGAGAAACGAGGCATTCAAACAAATTATAATCGAGGTACATAAAGACATTCAGGCAGGCGAGACCTTTGCCGACGCACTTGATAAACACCCTCAGCTCTTCTCTGAGATCTACATCAACACCGTTCGCGCCGGAGAGGCCGGGGGCTCGCTGGAGATTGTTCTATCACGGCTTAAAAAATTCATCGAGGACGCCCGAAAGCTCAAGGAAGACATAAAGTCCGCCCTCATATACCCGGCGCTCCTTGTCCTGGTAGGCGGCAGCGCCGTGGCCCTCATGCTCCTTGTCTTTATCCCCAAGTTCTCCGTGATACTGGAAGACATGGGCGGCGCGATGCCTCTGCCCACGCAGATACTCCTTAATATCAGCGGCACCCTTACACGGTTCTGGCCGGTTATACTCATACTCATCGTGGCCTCTGTCTTTGCTTTTAAGGCCACACAGAAGACCGAGAAAGGACGCGTAAAGTTTGACCGCTTTAAACTCCGCATACCGCTCTTCGGCCCCATACTTAAAAAGGCCGCGGTCTCCAGGTTCTCAAGAACCCTGGGGGCCCTCATGCAGGGCGGGCTTCCCATACTCGAATCCCTTAAGATTGCCGTCAGAACAGTTGGCAACAACTATATGACACGCATGATAACCCCTGCCATTGACGGGGTGCGCAGAGGCCGAGGGCTTACGGAACCACTGAAAGAGACCTCTGTCTTTCCTCCTCTGGCCATCCATATGCTGGCCGTAGGCGAAGAGACAGGCAAACTTGACGAGACCCTCATCAGGCTCTCAGATAAATACGACCGCGATGTAGGCACGGCCGTAAAAAGGCTTTTATCACTGCTGGAACCTGCCATCATACTTGTTATGGCCGTTATAGTGGGTTTTGTTGTCATCTCACTTATGCTTGCGGTATTTAGCCTTAATGATATGCCAATGTAATGCAAGGAGATTAAATTGTGAATATATTCAAAAAAAGAAAGAGTATCTCTACCGGATCATATGTAAAAGGACGGCTAAGTACGCAAGATGGCTTCACCCTTATTGAGATAATCGTAGTTGTCATCATCATAGGGCTGCTGGCAACACTTGTTGCCCCGAGATTTTTTGGTAAAGTAGAGCAATCCAAGGTCAAGACCACCTACGCGCAGATAGAGCTCCTTGGCGCGGCCCTTGATATGTACCGCCTTGATGTAGGCAGCTACCCTGACTCATCCGAGGGGCTTGAGGCCCTGCGTGTAAAACCCTCCTCTGTTACAAGGGGCTGGGACGGTCCTTATCTTAAAAAAGAACTGCCCGTTGACGCCTGGGGCAATGATTACGTATACACGTCGCCCGGCAAACACGGAGACTATGACCTTGTATCCCTTGGCGCGGACGCCCTTGAAGGCGGAGAAGGCAAGAACCTTGACATAGTGAGCTGGAAAGGTCTGCCATGAGGCGGCGGCTTTCTGAAGAGCGGGGTTTTACTCTTCTTGAGGTAATGGTCGTACTCATGATCTTTACCCTCTCCGTATCCCTTATATTCCCATCCATATTATCGGGAATCGGCAAAATCGGCCTTAAATCAACAACACGAAAGATGGCTGCCTCCTTAAAGTACTCAAGAAACAGAGCGCTCCGTGAGAGAAACGTCTACTACGCCGAGGCCCGCGGAGACAGGCTTGTCATTAAAGCCGTAGGAGCCGCGGACCCGGAACGCGAGGTTGTTGCCGCAGGCGACACAGAGGTATCATCAAAAAACGGGGTTATCTCTTTTTACCCCGGAGGCAGTTCAAGCGGCGGGGTTCTTAAGGTGCAGAGCAATAAAAACAAGAACTCCTATACTATTGAAGTTGAACCCTCAACAGGCAAGGTGCGCATCAGCCACCTCATCTCATAGCTTGTATGGGTGTTAATGTGACGGCAAGAGCTGCAAAGAATAACGACTTTACCTCTGAGAAAAGAGCTGACTTAAAGGTAAAGGCACTTAAAAGAGCAGGCGCACAAAGCGGCTTTACTCTGCTTGAAGTAATGGTCTCCCTTGCCATACTTGGCATAGGCATACTCATGGTAATGCAGCTCTTCTCAGGCGGGCTTGGCCTTGCCGTAGCGGCAAACAAACATACCGAGGCCGTGCTGCTTGCAAGAGAAAAAATGGCCGAGACCCTGGTGGATAAAGACATCTATCCCGGCATTACAGAGGGCACCGGAGAAGGAGACCTTAGATGGCAGGTAAAGGTAACTCCCTTTGAGAACGCCAGTACCGATAACAACGGCTATCTCTACATTATGAAAGTAGTTGTAAGCGTGAGAAAGGCTAATAGAGAAGAGGCAACATATAGACTGACATCAATGAAGTCAATATTTCTGGAGGAATAAGAGATCATGGGTCTTTTGAGTTCAAGATTAATCAGCGCTCAGAGCCCCGGGACCTCCATGAGGGACGAGAGAGGTTTTACGCTTATAGAGACGATTCTCGCCCTCTCAATACTCGTGGTCATGATAGGACTTGTACTCTCATCCGTGAGGCTGGGTCAGCATTCCTGGCAAAAGGGTGAAGAAGCTATAGAAGACGCGGAGACGCGCAGGTTTGTAATAAAGAGGCTGAGTACGGATGTAGCCTCCATGTACCCGTACAGAGAGAATAATAACGGGCAAGAAAACTATATATTCAAGGGAGAGGAGAATGAGTTAGCCTTTGTAACATCACACCACAGCGCGGCGGCCGGGCTGCCCTGGGGCGGTACCATGCTTGTTAACTACAGAGCTGGTGATAATGGTCTCAGGATTGAGGAAAAGACCGTACCCCTTGCCGTGGACAGTGTTAATCAGGCCAAGAGAGTAATTGAGCTCGGCCCGAGTATAAAGAGTCTGCGTTTCTCTTATCTCGGCGATGGCGGATGGCTGGATAAGTGGGACATAGGAGCGAATAAGGTGCTGCCTCGCGCGGTGCGCGTTGAGTTCATATTCACGGAACACATTATGCCGCTCTCAATAACCATGCCCGTAGGGGTTACATATGACCCGAGAGCAGCAAAGCCCTCGGCTCCCGGGGGGGCTTAGGAAAAATGGGAATGCACTTAAAATCCCGCATCAAAAGATTGGGTCCAGAGGCATCTGCACAAAAAACACCCGATCTTATAAATAACGAGAGAGGTATCGCCCTTCTCCTGGTCCTCTGGGTACTTGCCTTTCTCATGTTTATGGTAATTGAGTTTGCTTATACAATGCGAGTTGAGACTGATACGGTAAGAAACCTTAAAGACGAGACAGCGGCCCGTTACCTTGCCTTTGCCGGTATAAACATGGGCCTTGCAGAGCTTGGCGCGAATTACGATATTGTATTCAGGAACAATAAAGGTGAAGTAACACTTGGCAAGCAGGAAGCCCATGATATACAGACCATTACCGTGAGCAGAGACTTCAACCTCGGCGAGGGGCATGTGAGATATCATATTGATGACGAAGAGGGCAAGCTGAATATTAATACGGCTACGCGTGAACAGATAAAAGAGCTTCTTTTATTAACAGGCGTGGAGACCACAACACGTGATGTCATCGCCGACTCCATACTTGACTGGAGGGACAAAAACCACGCATTTCACTTTAACGGCGCAGAGGATGAGTACTACGGCTCTCTGGAAGAACCATATGGCGCCAAGGACGGACAGTTCGATACCACGGAAGAACTGCTTCTCTTAAAAGGCGTAACGCCTGCCATATTCTACGGTGACGGCAATATACCATATGAGATGAGAGCGAATTTGCAGAGCAAAAGCTACGGCGCAGAACCCGCTTACAAAGGGCTTGCACCGTACATTACCGTTGTCGGCGAGGGCAGGATAAACCTGAATACCGCGGACGCCACTGTGCTTGACGCGGTCTTTGGCAAGGGTAAGTCCATGGAGATTATGCTCCGTAGAGAGACAGAGGGGCTCCTTGACTGGCCAAAGTACGGAGGAGGCATAACCTCAAGGGATTTTACAATTCACGCAGAGGGCGAGGTACGGGGCATGAAGGTTATGGTAAAGGCCATAGCCGTACGAGTACCTGAGAGGAGCGATCCCCTGGTAGTTTACTGGGAAGATGAGGCCCAGGCCCTTAACTGATACTTCGCATTAATACAACAGGATTGCAACTTCACCACAGGGTAAAAAAATGGATGTTATAGGCATAGAGACAAGACAGGCATCATGGTCAATGGTTCATCTGAAGTCCTCGCTCTTCAAGACGGAGATAAAAGGTAATCTAACATTAAAGGGCATAACCTTTAATGACAGGATTAATGAGATTAAGTCCTATATCGAAGAAAAAGGTCTTAAGAACGTAGCCATCGCAGTGGCGCTTCCAAGAGAGACGTCGCTCTCCATGGCGCTTAAAATACCGGCGGCAAAGAGCGAATCCATTAAAAGTATACTGGGCTTTGAGCTGGAAAAACACATACCATTCGCCACTGAGGATGTATCACACGGGTTTCAGATACTTAAAAAAGAGCAGAAGGTCTTCTCCATTCTACTCACCGCGGCCAAAAAAGATGTTATAGACAATGCGGTAAACAGTTTCTCTGAGGCCGGTTTACCGCTATCAAGCCTCACGGCGTGGCACTCGTCGCTCTTTAACGCATTATATTTCTCCAAGAACATATTGCCTGAGAAAAACATTGCCTTAATAGGGCTGAATCAAGGCGATATGACCCTTGATATATTCTCAGACCTTATCCCCGTGTACTCAAAGAGCATACGTCTGGAAAAATGTATGGAGCCGCAGGCCGAGTGTCTTGGCTTTCTTGAAAAAGAGCTTGACCACTCACGCCTAAGCCTTACAGGGCCCATGGATGAGAGGCACCTTGATGAAGGTATATTCATCTCTGATGATGAGCCGCGCAGTGATTTTCTTAAGAACATAGCCGAGGAGATATCCCTTCCCGTAAAGGCCGAGGGGCTTGCGGAGCTTGGCCTTCCAAATCGGGCCGCAACAGCGCTTGGAGCTGCCCTTAGTCTTGTGGGCAAGGGGCGGATGAAGATAAACCTTGCTCCGCCATCAGCTCATAACAGAGGACGGACCCCGCATCTGAACAACCTCATGCTAACGGGTTTAGTCCTTATCCTCGCACTCTTTGCCGGCTCTTCGTATATGCTAAAAGATTGGACAACGCTTCGCGCCCTTGAGGGAGACCTTACGGAAGTAAGGGCTAAAAAAGAGGTGCTTAAGGCCCTCACCTCAAAACATAATACCCTTGCGGAGCAGGCGGCTGTTCTTGAGAAAATAAACGGAACATACTCACCGGGTGCACTTGAGGTCTTAAGAGAGCTCACCACGCTGCTGCCCCGTGACACCTGGCTGACGGGTTTTGATTTCAAGGGAGATTCGGTTTCCATAGAGGGTTATTCCAGACGGGCATCACTACTCATTATGACTATGAGCAAGTCCCCTTTTATGACGGATTTTGAGTTCAACGGCCCTGTTGCCAAGACCGCCGACGGCAAGGAACGCTTCAGAATGCACTTTAACATCAAGAGTATCGCAGATACGGCCGCAGGCACTGGGGGTAAGTTATGAGGGACAAAGTATTATCCTTAATAAGCGAGAACAGACGGATACTTCCGGGCGTCGCGCTCATAGGCGCCCTTGTACTTATCTTAATAATACGATGGGGGTACAATCACCACCAGCGCTCTATGGAAGAGATAACCGCGTATAATGATTTGCTTCAGACATCATCATCCATCCTGGCTCGCGGCGATGAGGTAAAAAAACTCATTGAGCTTGATAAGACCAATATAAGCACGCTGGAAAAAGGTCTACTGAAGGCCAAAAAACCCACCATAGCCGCGGCAGAGCTTCAGGAGGCATTTAAAAAAATGGTGGCCAGAAAAAACATAGCCATAAGCTCAGAGAATGTACTGAACTTTGAGGAGACAGGCAAATACATCAGGATACCTGTTGAGTTTCATCTCAAGGCCAAGCTGAGCCAGCTCACGCTCTTACTCTACGACATAGAGGTCTCTCCCCTTCTCATGAGTGTGCGCTCAATGCACGTAAGGACCCTTGGCGCAAAAGACAGCGCACAGATGAATATCACCATCATCCTTGAGGGGGCCATTAAAAACAAAGGGGTAGTGATATGAATATTTACGGGGATAATCTCATCTCCGGGCATAAGGCAAAGCTGCTCAATATAGTCCTTATTATCCTGGGAATCGCACTTCTGGGCTGGAACATCAGCATCTGGATGACCGCTCCAACCGTTCAGACCGCCGGTGTAAAGGCTGAGAAAAAGTCAGCCCCAAGACAGGTCAAAAAAGGCCACCTCAGAAGAACTGCCTACAATAAGATAGTTACAGAGGATCTATTCAGGTCAACACGCAGGCCATATGTGGCTCCCATAACACCAAAGGCCCCTCCAAAAGCCGTACAGAGCGTGGCCCCTCTTAAGGCGCCGAACCTTACCCTGCTTGGAACCATCATCTTAAATAAGGGCAATGCCGCTGTCATCAGCCAGAAAGGCAAGGAAGATGAGACCAGGTCCTACAGAGTAGGTGAGAGTATAGCGGGTTTTAAGATAACAGAGATTACCGAGAAAGAGGTCTTGCTGAGCAGAGGCAATACGCCTCTCAGGATAGTAATGAACGATAACACTCAGGCAGTACCTGCTAAAAGAAGAGGCTGGCCCTCAACAACGCGCAGCGTCTCGCAGAGATGGCCAAACACCGCACAGAAGTAAGAGAATCAACCTGCATGAGAAGAACTTTGCTCCTGCAATATAAAAAATATTTTTAAGCATCTGGTTGAGATTTACAAGTCTTTTATAGTAAGATACCTCGAACCTATCGGTAAGACATTGAATCTCATCTTAATTGGAGTTTACCTACAGTGCTCACAGAAAAAATCTACAGTAAAATGCCTCTCTTACACAAGGCATCCCTTCTATCAATCCTCTTCACAGCCATTATCGCTCTCTCGTCCTCAAACTCAGAGGCAAAGAACTTAGTGCCCTCTGCCGAGGCGGCAGATATACTTAATTACTCGCTTCCGGAGCCGCCTCCCCTGCTCCTAAGCCAGGCAGCCGCAAAGGATAATGGCGGCATAACACCGCCGCCTCACCCGTTTCGCCAGAGGAAACACATTACCGCGCCGCCGTCCAATACTCTTTCGTCACAGGCCGCGACAAAGACAACATCAGGCACAAGGACTCGTTCAAAAAAAAGAGCCTCCACACGAGTGAAAAAAGGCATGGCAAAGCTTAATTTTTCCGATGCCATGCTAAAAGACGTAATCATGACTATCTCCGAGCTTACAGGGCGTAACTTCATACTCTCCCCCGAGGTCCTTACACGCAAGATTTCCATCCGTACCACTAAACCCATTAAAAAAAGAGACGTATCAGGCATCTTTGAGACAATACTTGCGGTTAACGGTCTGGCCTCGGTAAAAACAGGTGATTTCTACACCATAGTTCTGGCAAAATCAGCCAAGCAGGGCAACCTGAGGCTCTATACGGTAAGAGACCCGCAGAAAATCCCTCGCGGCGCTGCCATGATAAACGTACTCGTGCCTATTGAGTTTATCTCAGCCGCCGACATAGTGGATATACTTACACCCACCCTATCACCGGGGGGCAACATTGCCACATACACCAAGGCCAATACCCTTATAATCACAGAGACGTCCGTTAACATCAAAAAATTTCTTACCATAATCGAGGCCCTTGACGTAGACCTCTTTGAGAAACTGAACGTATCTCTTGTTCACATCAATAACGTTAACGTAAATACCCTTGCCGCTGAGCTCCATGACATCTTCGGCGCCCTTGGTTACGACAAGGACTCTAATCAGTTCTCCGCCGTGCCCATTGAGAGGTTTAACAGCATTATCGTATTATCAGCCAACAAAAAACTTCTGGCCTCTGCCAAGACATGGATAGCGGAGCTGGACAAGGCGTCTTCATCTGATGAAATAAGTACGCACATATACTATGTCAAGAACGATACTGCCTCCAATATACAAGGCATACTCTCTGAGATATACAGCGATGAGGCGCAGAGCGATACTTCGAGCACAACGGCCCTTGACTCCGCGGCCGCCAACAGCGCCGCCACAACAGGCAAGGGCAATACAAAGACAAAGGCAGCTTCTCAGGCAAAACAGGGGTCAACCTCAACAAAGGATTCCGCGGGTACAGAGAGCATCAGCACCACACAGAAGATGGAGATATTTATCTACGAGCCTACAAACGCCATTATAATCCGCTCCACGGAACGGGATTATCAGAACCTGCTCAGCACCATCAAAGAGCTTGACCGCCCCCCCAAACAGGTGCTCATAGACGCCATGGTAGTAGAGGTAGCCCTTGATGAGAGCCTGAAATACGGCATACAGTGGTCCGCCCTCTCAGGAAACGTAAGTACGCAGAGTAATACGGGCATATTCTCAGGCACCATTGATAACCCCCTCTCAATTATTTCTACCCCCATAGGAGCGTCGACTTCCGCGGGGCTTAATCTCCTTGTTACTGACTCAAAAAACTTCTTTGGTTTTTTAGAGGCCCTTGCCGCCGACGGCAAGGTTAACGTACTCAGCAACCCTCATATACTTGTCAAAAACTACGCCAAGGCATCCATAACCGTTGGCAGCGACGAGCCCATAGCCACTCAATCCACTCAGACGGCGGTAACAACCACCTCCAGTATAATTCAGAGTATTGAGTACCGCAAGACCGGTATAGTTCTCACGGTAAGCCCGCAGATTTCCGAGTCAGGCATGGTGGCCATGACGCTGCATCAGGAGATAAGCGATGTCTCCACAAGCAGAGAAGTGGGCAACGGCAAATTCCCATCCTTCACCAACAGAGAGGCCGAGACCTCCGTGGTCATTAAAGACGGACAGACCATCGCCATCGGCGGTCTCATAGATACGAAGACAAATAAGACACACTCTGAGATACCACTTATAAGCAAAATACCCTTTCTCGGTGAGCTGTTTAAATTCACCTCCATAACCAAAGACAGGACTGAGCTTGTAATCCTGCTCACCCCGAGGGTAATAGCCAACTCAGATGAGGCGCAGACAGCCACGGATGAGCTGAAGTTAAAGTTTCAGAACCTCAGCAAGTACATTAACGAGGGTATCGTTAATAACGCGTATGAGAAAAAACAATAGATTTAATACACTTGGCCGTGTATTATCGAAACTAAAGATAAGTTAAGAGGTATAAAGGCTTTAATGATGACTTAATGAGGTATATGTTTAATTGAGGATAAGAGTATGGGATACCCCTACGCGTCTTTTTCACTGGCTTTTAGTGGCGGCATTTTTTTCAGCCCTGCTCTTCTCATGGCGCGACTCTGACCTTAATTATCATATAGCCGCAGGTTACATTGTACTGGGACTTGTAGCCTTTCGAGTAACCTGGGGTTTTGCCGGGGGGCGGCACTCTCGGTTTTCTGATTTTGTTAAGGGTTGGCCTGCTGTAAGGCTTTTTCTGGTAAAGGCCCTTCGCCGCGAGCCCATTAGATACATAGGACACAACCCGGCCGTTGCGTGGGTGGTTTTATCCCTGCTTACATTAGTAACAATAACGGCCTTAACAGGCATAATCATTTACGGAGGTGAGGAGGGCAGAGGGGTCTTTGCAGAGGTTTTCTCTTACGAGACCGCAGAGTTCGTCAGGCCCGTACATACTTATATAGCCTATTTCACGCTTTTTATCGTCTCCGGACACGTACTGGCAGCCCTCTTTCATGACCTTGTACTGAAAGAGCGCATCATTGTCTCAATGATTACAGGTGTAAAGGAGGATGAAGAGGGGTGGACGGAAGCAGAGCGTGAGAGTGACAACGAGGCAGAGAAAGGACCAAAGGGGGCGCGGATCTTTGCCCTGGCACTGGTGGCAGTAATGAGCATACTTGCCCTTATGTACCTGCCGGCAAAAAAACCGCTCACCTACCCTTCTCCGCCGGTACTTGGCGAGGATGGGACCTGGGCTGCCATTACGGCAAATGAGTTATGGCTGGATGAATGCGCAAGCTCATGCCACAGCGCCTTTTATCCCACGCTTTTACCGGCCAGATCATGGAAACGGATTATGTCCGGGCTTGAAGAGCACTTTGATGATGACGCCTCCCTTGATGCCGGGGACGTTGCGGAGATACAGGAGTTTTTACTTGCGGCGTCTGCCGAACGCTCCAACTCAGAGGCATCAAGAAAGATACTTGCCTCATTAAGACCGGGTTCAGCGCCGCTGCGCATTACCAGGACCCCTTACTGGGTAAGTAAGCACTCTTACTTAAAAGAGGATGTATTCAAGAGAGAGTCAATTGTGAGCAGAAGCAACTGTGTGGCCTGTCACCCGGGCGCAGAGACAGGCTCATTTGAGGACGCGGATATAAAGATACCCCGCTAAGGGGTAAAAGGAGTTTAATACATATGGTCTTCAGATTACTCTTATCTTCGCTGCTGGTAATTACCCTTTTTACAGTAGAGGCCATGGCAGGCTCAAAGCTGAGTACTGAGATGAGTGTTCTCATGGACTCATATCTCAAAGAAGCGCAAAAACAAGACCCTTCCATAAAGAACTTCAGCGCTGAGGCAGGAAAAAAACTCTTTTTTGCCAAACGCATGCACACAAAAAAGCATAAAGAACGCGGATGCACCACCTGCCATACCTCAGACCCCGCAAAGAGCGGCAAAACACCTGCCGGCAAGGTAATTAAACCCGTCTCCCCTGCCGTTAACAAAGACCGCTTTACAACTCCAAAAAAAGTGGAGAAGTGGTTCAAGAGAAACTGCAAATGGGTACTTGAACGCCAGTGTACCCCCAGGGAAAAGGGCGATTATATAACTTTTATGATGTCCTTATAGCTTTATTTACCTCTAATGGAGTCAAATATGGAGCTTAAAACTTTTTCTCTACCAAATATGCTTAAGATAATGGCCATCTCCATACTTCTGTGCTTTGGACTGACAATAACGGCTAACGCGGCCAAGGACAAACACGGAAGAGAGATAAAAGCTCCTCAGAACAAACACCGTACCAGTACAAATAAATGGAAACCCTGGGATAAGCGCTACTATGGCGCCAATGCCAGTAATGTCAATTATCTTAAAAAAATCAAAAGTCCCGCCACAAGATCCAAAGGACAGCCAGTGAACGCACTGTATAAAGAAGAATGCTCGGCCTGTCATTTCTTATACCAGCCCTGGCTTCTGCCGGCACGCTCCTGGGAGCTCATAATGCTGGACAATGAAGAGCACTTTGGAGAAGACCTCTCTCTTGAGGATGATACCGTAAAGGAGATACTTAATTACCTTGAGGCAAACTCCACTGAGAACACGATGGTACGAAAGAGGTGGGCGCGTAAAATCTTAAGAGACCTTCCTCCCACGCCCCCTGAGAGCATAAGAGATGTGCCCTATATTAAGAGAAAGCACCGTAAACTTTTTAAACGAAATGTCTTTGAGCGCAGCTCCATTAACAGCTTCTCAAACTGCGTTGCCTGCCACGAGACCGCGCCAAAGGGCAACTATGATGAAGATAATGTAAAGATACCCAAGAAATAGCGTGCTTTCAAAGGGTCTTTTAAAAAAAGATGATTTAAATCCGTAAAAAAGATAAAATTGTGACTAAAGTCACAAAAAAATATCAGATTTTTAGAGATACTTTTACTTGCATATGTTATACTAAGTCTCAAGATATACATTAAACCTTTTATGAGCATCAAAGAGGCAATACACTAAAACTGTTCTGCATGATACAGGACAGAACTGGACAGAGGTATGGATCCGGAGAGTATAAAAAAAATAAGATTAAGCCTTGGTTGGTCTCAGGAGAGACTGGCAAGAGAGCTGGGCGTGAGCTTCAGTACCGTGAACCGTTGGGAGAGAGGCCGTACATCACCAAGCCCAATGGCGGTAAAAGGTATTGAAAAGCTTGATATGCACAGCGGCTCTCATGTAGACGGCAACAGGCAGTCACTGAGACTCAAAGCCAATTGTCCCGTAGACGTGCGTCTGCTCGGACAAAATACCACAATAGCCACTTTCCGCGAGACCCCTACTTTTGGCGCTGTCACAGAGAACCTCAGCAGCTCAGGGCTTATGTTTAAGACAAGCGAAAAAGTAACAAACGGTAAACGACTGAGCATTGGATGGAATTTTGGAGATAAGCACCTTGAGACGCTCTCAAAGGTTGTCTGGATAAAAGGCACGGGACCTGAAAAAGAAGTAGGCGTGCGTTTTGATAATCCCATGCCTGAGGTTATCTCCAATGTTATAAACGCCATAGTAAAAGGCTGAGTCAAGTTTAAAAAACACCTCTCTATATGTAAGCACCTTACTTTTCAGGTAAGTGTGTTTTTTTTTGCCCCAAGCTTAGCCCATTACCAGCCTTTTACCCTGTAAGGGTCTTAACAAACGCTTTATTTACATGATCTGCTTGCTCTAAACTCCAGCTTAAGTGTACGCCTTGTTGATTCACTTACTTTACAGGCATCACTCTGCCTCCCCCCCCTATCCACAGGACCTCATCCTTAAGACTGATTATGGGTATCTTACTCCTGCGGGCTTGAGGTATCTTCTCATCAATAAAGATATCCTTAATCTTTCTGTGCCCCTTCATGCCAAGAGGTCTAATCCTCTGCCCCGGTCTCATAGACCCTGCCTTGAGTTTTCCCTTAATAGAGGCGAAATCAAAATAAGCGAGACCGCGCTTATATACCGATGGCCTGCCATGAAGAACTTCGGCTTTTATGCTCCCAACTCCCTTTATAACGGTCTTGCCCGGCACTTCAAGGGGTACGGTAAAGGGGTTAACCGCGGCAGGCGGAGCAGAGGTAATCATAATCCGTCCGTACTCCCTTCTAACAGCGAGCCCATTTGGAAGCGCAAGTCTCAGGTTTGGTCTGGAGCTCTTAACAAGGTCAACAAATGCCTGAATATGCGTGGTGTTAATACGCGCACTCTTGCTCAAGGTATGCGTGGAAGCAAGAAAAACCCGGGTAAGGAGCGAGATGTGAAGCTCTCTCAGTCTGTCTCCGTCAAGAACTATCTCTTTTGCTTTTTTCTTAAGCACAAGGCCAAGGTGGCCGGCAAGGGCCTCGATGAACTCGTTATCATGGCGCAGCACACCGGCGGTTCTTGCAAGGGACTCTACTATGGAGGGATTGTAATGCTCTTTTATAAAAGGCAGAAGATGATGGCGGATATCGTTTCTGAGGTAACTGTCTTTAAGGTTACTTGAGTCGCTGACAAAATCAATGCCCTGCTCTTCAATGTACCTCTCCACCTCAAGGCGACGGGTCTCAATAAGCGGTTTTATAAGCAGCCCTCTTACGGGCCAAATTCCCGATAAGCCGGCAAGTCCGCTGCCTTTCATCATGCGCATGAGCATGGTCTCGGCCTGATCGTCCATTGTGTGCCCCATGGCTATGCGGGTGGCCTTGAACTTACAGGCAACCTCATGGAGGAAGGCGTGCCTCTTCTCCCTTGCCGCTGCCTGAAGGCCAAGGACATGTCCTGCTTTTTTAAGCGCCCCGGCTCTTAAGGTACGGCTGAAAAACTCAAGCTCCTTCTTCGCGGCCCACTCTTCAACAAACTGAAGGTCCTGCTCACTCTCCCTGCCGCGAAGATTATGGTTCAGATGGGCCACGGCAAGCACCATTTCGAGCTCTTCTCTAAGCTCAAGAAGAACATGGAGCATAGCCATGGAATCAGGCCCCCCAGAGACTGCCACAAGCACGCGCTGGCCCGTGCAGAGCATTGAAAACTTATTTATCGTATCCCTTACAGTGGATATCATCTTTAGCTTTAATTAGAAGAAAAAAAGGATTGATACTGCAAGAGCGCCTTAAGAGAGGGCTCAGGTTAAGCTGAAAGAGGCGCTTAAACGCTTACTCCGAAGGGTCTTCCGCTCTGCTTCGCTGCAGAGCTCTCATAACCTCAAGCTCTCCATGAGTATTATTAAGCCTCTCATGAAAAGGCGCCTCGCCCTCACTCTCGTTAATTCTTTTGCTTACGTTCTTCATGATAACCATTAGCTCATCAAGCCGGAATGGTTTTGTAAGGTACTCGTAGGCCCCGGCCTCCATAGCCTTTACGGCTGTCTCAAGGGTAGCGTAACCGGTAATAATGATGACCTGAATCATCTTGTCAAAGGCCTTTATCTCTCTAAGGAGCTTCAGCCCGCCCATGCCGGGCATCTTCAGGTCGCAGACAACAACATTGTAGTTCTCACCGGCAAGACACTCCATAGCCTCTTCCCCGCTGCAGGCAGTGCCTACCTCATAACCCCAGTCCTGAACCCCTTCCTCAAGGAGCTCCCTGAGATTACTGTCATCATCCACTATAAGCACCCTCAGGGCGCGCTTCTTTACCACAAAGAACCTTTCTAATTATATTTTTTGTCCAGGGAGATAATTACTTTTAATTTTACTGGTTTTCATGGCTTGGTGTCAATATCTCTTTTTATTCAAATACAAGCCGCCGCGCCCTCAGAAGAGACAAATTGACAATAAAAGTTATAATGGTATATTTAAACAAACAAAAAAAACCATGAGGTGCTTTATATGAAAGAGGTAATGGAAAACATCTTCACCTTGAACCTTGGCGTAAAAAAAGAAGACCGCGTAATTGTCTTTACCGATACCATTACAGCTTATGAGCACCCGGGAGAGGCCGAGCGGGAGCGCCGCCTTGAACTGATGGCAATAGCAAAAGAGCTCACAGAGGCGGGCAGCAGCCTCTGTCGTACGGAATACAGAGAGTTTCCATCAGGGGCGGGTCACGGCGTAGAGCCCCATGAGTCCCTCTGGAGGGCTGCTTTTGGTGATAAAGCCATAGACGAGCTGGCACGACGCGGAATCCTTAAAAAAATCCTCACCAAGACGGCAGATGATAATGAGATCTCAGAGGCTGAAGGCATATTCGCCTCTATGGCCGCAATGCCCGCAGCTGTTGTGGCTCTCAGCAATTACTCAACCACGCATACCAAGTTTAGAAAGTACCTCACCTCCATAGGCAAGGTACGTTACGCAAGCATGCCCATATTTGAGAGATCCATGCTTTACGGGGCAATGGCCGTGAACTGGAAGGAACTTGCGGAAAGGACCAACTCCCTGAAAGAAAAACTCTCCGGTGGAGCTAAAGTAGAGATAACCTCTGCCAACGGCACCTCCATAACGTTCTCAATTAAAGGCCGAGAGGTGCTTGCGGATTCAGGCATCCTTACCAAACCGGGCGCCTACGGCAACCTTCCGGCAGGCGAGGCATTTCTTGCCCCGCTTGAGGGTACTGCCGAGGGCCGACTTGTGCTTGAGTGGGCCCCAACCCGTAAGATGACCGCCCCTGTTACGGTAGAGATAAAAAAAGGCATGGCAGTAAAGGTTAGCGGCGAAGATGAGTACGCCGATGTTTTAAGCAGAGAGCTTAAGGAGATACCCCTTGCAGGCAATGTGGCCGAGCTTGGCATAGGCACTAATGAGAAGGCCACACGCCCCGACAACATCCTTGAGACTGAGAAGATACTTGGCACAGTGCATATCGCCCTTGGCGACAACGCCGGTTTTGGCGGCAATGTAGCCGTACCTTTTCATCAGGATTTTATCTTCTACGGGCCCACGCTAAGGGCCTTTAAGGACGACAAATGGATTGAGCTTATTGTAGAGGGTAAACCCCTCTTTTAAGATTTCTAATAGCTACCGAGATGATGATGCGCAGAGACTACCCCCACTCTAATGGTCCTCTATTATGAGGGGTATGAGTTTGCGTTTTTTAGAGAGGATAATATTATGAAAAACCTTGTTGCGATTTAAATAAATTACCGCCTCAGGTAAAACCTGAGACCTACTCGCCGATAATCTTCACAAGCACCCGTTTTCTTCTTCGCCCATCAAACTCGCCGTAAAATATGCGCTCCCAGGTCCCAAGATCCAGCCTTCCCTCTGTTATGGCTACGGTTACGCTTCGACCCATTATCTGCCTCTTCAGATGCGCGTCGCCGTTGTCCTCGCCTGTTTTGTTATGATGGTACCGCGATATGGGCGCATGAGGAGCCATGCGCTCAAGCCATGTGTAATAGTCCTCGTGCAGCCCCGGCTCGTCATCATTTATAAAGACAGAGGCAGTAATGTGCATTGAGTTTACAAGTACCAGGCCTTCGGTTATTCCGCTCTCTTCAAGGGCCTGCGTTACATCTTCTGTTATATTAACAAGACCAAACCTCTTGGGGAGGCTAAAAAACAACTCCTTTCTGAAACTCTTCATTATTCGTATTTCCTTTTATTTAAGATCTCACTGCTCTGCCCCTTCCCCCCCCTGTACCAATTACTTACGGTGACAGGCCATGCAGAGACCGCTGCCGTTATTATCAACCGCAAGCATTGGGTCAGTACCTGTTGCTTTATAAATCTCAAAGCGTTTGGCCGCTATATCAAGATGGCTTTTTTTATCAAAAGGAATATGGCAGGTAAGGCACCCTACTCTGCCGTTGATTAACTTGAGCGCAGGGTTAAGGGATGAGGGCGGCGTAAGCGTACGGTTACGAGCCGCCTGCTCAGCGTAGTCTTCTCCTATGAGATGATCGCATCCTCCCTTGTGGCATACAAGGCCGCCCTGAATCGAGTTCTCATGACAATTTATACACCGCAATGACTGCTCGTCAAGGCGCATCTCTGAAGCAGATGACGGCAGGGGAAAACCAAGCAGCAGGACAAGTAGCAAAAACTGTAAAGCAGCCAATGGGTACGAGGGTATTATCTTCATACGAGACCTCCGGGATAGATAAAAAACAGAGGGGGGGCATAAAACATATACCAGAGATTTTATCATATATGAGCCGTACCATAAGATATTTTCAAGCTCTATCGATGAAAATACTTCAGGCCGCCTCACGCACCTCGTGGCGCAGGTACGCGTTATACCTGTTTAGTATCTCACGCACATATATTACGGTTCTGCGGCCGTTGCAGTACCCGTATCTGGTCTTGCTGTAATAGCTGCGTTTTTGCAGGAGCAGAATGGCCTTTTCCACGTTATCAAACCATATATCAGGGTTAAGCCCCTCCCTGGCCGCGAGAATTCTCGCGTCTGCCACATGGTTGAAACCCACGTGATATGAGGCCAGAGCAAAGCTGATACGGTCCTTTAATTTTATGGGAGAACCAAACTTCTTTAAGAGCTCCTTCATATAATAAGTCCCTGCCTTGATTGAGGCCTCGGGGTCAAATGACTTTTTAAGACCAAACTCCCGGGCTGTGCGCGGCATAAGCTGCATAAGCCCTCTCGCTCCTGCCCAGCTCACTTTACGAGGGTTGAAACTGGACTCCTGAAACATCTGTGATACCACAAGGCGCCAGTCAAGACCATACATAGCCGCGTATTTTTTTACGAGGTCGTCATATGGAGATATCCTTCCGCTCCTGTCATAACGAAGGTCTTTATCAGCACCTGCCGAGGGTGCGGGGTTGCTGAAGTATTTATCTTTAATGGTATTATAGAAAAAACTTCTGTACTGCTTCTTTATAAAGGCATTAAGGGCGCGAAGGAGCTCGGTGTCCTCTTTTCTTACGGCCCATCCAAGACCGCTCTTCTTAAGCGTAAAGGCGGGCTTAACGTCTATACCCTCCTCTCGCTCCATGGTAAGAAGATTGGAGTCGCTTACCGTAATATCCCAGCGGTGCTCGCTAATGCCCTCGAGTATGTCTTCAGTCTCCATGGCCTCGGGTAAAAGCACTATCTCAAAATCAAGGCCCTGATTCTTTAGCTCCATAAGGGTCTCATAATAAGAGCTGCTCTTTCTCACATGAACGGTCTTTCCAACGAGATCTGCCGTTGACTTTATCGATGTATTATCGCCGCGCACAACGACCTGCTCCTTTACATAATTATAGGGAATGGTAAAGGCCACCTCTTTTTTCCTCTCACCTGTGCGTGTCATGGCAGCGGCCACAATATCAGCCCTGCCGTCAAGGAGCCACGGTATTAACTCGCTGTGCCCCGGAGGCAGAACCACCTCAAGCCTTACACCCTGGGCGTCGGCGAATTTTTTGATCATCTCATACTCAAAACCAAAGGGCGTACCTCTGTAAATATAATAAGTTAGGGAATTATTACGGGTTACCATGCGCAGGACTTTTTTCTTCTTTATTCCTATAAGGTCAACCTTGTACTTAACCCTGCTACCAGATGACAGAGACCTTGAGATAAGGTACTCATTTGTCCTGCTTCTAAGATTAATGGCCCCGGGGCTCATTGCCAGGGCAATGGGAAGAGACTTTAAAAGGACCCTCTCAAGGGTGAGAGAGGTGTAGCTGTCAGAGAGCTCATCCCATGATACTGAATCCACCGCAGCGGCAAAACACTCTCCCCCGGCTACCATGGCAAGGGCCTCATCTGGGCCGGAACCTCTGGGCAGCTCCTTAAACTTCGTGGCACCCAGTCTCTTAAGCTTCTTAATGGCATCTGTGCGAAGGCTTCCCTGAGAAAGACATATAGTGCGCCCTTTGAGAGCGGTCTTGCCCTTGCCTTTGCCCTTGTCCTCTGCATCAACTTTCTTTAATATAAGGACCTCGTCAGTATACCTGTAAGGCACACTAAAGGCCACGCCATCACCTGGAGCTGCGATAAGCCCGGCGATTATAATATCCGCTTTACCGCGACGAAGCATATCCAGCATAGCGCTGTTATCATCCATGACAACAAGTTTAAGCTTGAGACCAAGGTCCGCGGCAAGCGATTGGGCGAGTTTTCTGTCAATTAATACCTGTGTAAGCCCAAGAGAGGCAAAGGATATGGCGCGGGGCCGTACAATGGCCTTAAGTACACCGGAGGATTCTATCCTGTCAAGGTCACGTACACCGTGCTCATCCGTGGT
>JAJRZX010000019.1 GCA_024275045.1 Deltaproteobacteria bacterium | reverse complement strand
GCTCAAAAAAACTGGGTAAGAATATCTCAAAGTGATTGGGGGTAAAAAAAAAGCCCTTTTCCCGGGACTCAGGGATTAGACTTATTGGCAGAGAAACTCTAATGGCAGATTATATTTTATTGCAGATGAATCTCTTAGATCCCACCTCTACTGATTATGCAAATAAAAATTCTGAACACCTACTCCCAGCGCTTTTGTATAGTACCCATCTTACTTTTGCCCAGAGACTTTTCTATCCCGCTACCGCCAACACACTCTGAGAGGTTTTACCACCCTCCCCCTTACAGGCCCCTGTCGTCGCTTTAGATGGAGGACTCTTTTTTACGCTCCCTGAACCTTGAGATGCCTACTTTTATAATCTCTCTCTTAACTTTTTTTCTAAACTCTGATTCGTCTACCTTGAACTTAAAGGATTTTTTCCCGTTAATAAAAACCGTGGGAATGTCTTCATTGTACCTTCGCTTAAGATCCTCGCTGGAGGTTATGTCTACCTCGTTAAGGACAAAAGCGACATCGTCGCCCACTTTTTTAATAACCTCTCTCGCCTCCATACACAGAGCGCATGGAGAGCCAGTCAGAGGATCGGGATGAGAACTAAAAGAACATGGCAAGCAGTCTTGCCTTGCGTATAAGTCCACACGAAGTTTGGTCATAACCTCATTATCCGCCTTAGCTGTATTGTGGCAATATGGCACTTAGATATGAGGCAATTATAGCAAGAGAGTTGGAAAAAATCAATACCCCTGTCAAAATAAGGAAAAACCCTGTTATGAAGGAGACAATTCTCATGTGTTTCTTCACCCTGTTAAAATGATGAAGAAAGGTGTTGATACCAAGAGATGTTAGAAAAAACGGTATGGCCAGACCAACCGAGTAGGCGGCAAAGAGCTTCATGCCCGCAAAGGGGCTAGTAGATGTAGCGGCCACTGCGAATATGGCAGAGAGTATGGGGCCTATGCATGGTGTCCAGCCCGCGGCAAAACCAATGCCCACGAAAAAAGAACCTAAAAAACCTGCGGGTTTACCCTTGAAAAAATGATATCTCTTGTCTCTTTGCAGCACCTTGATATTAATTATCCCCATGATATGAATACCAAGGAGTATGATAATCACACCGCCGATCTTACGGACAAGGTCCTGATACTGCAGAAATACTGAGCCGAAGAGCTGAGCGGATGAGCCAAGTATAAGTACAAAGACAGCCGTAAAGCCGAAGATGAACATTAGTGAGTTAAGAAGTATGACACGTTTAAGTTGAGCTGAGTTCTCGCTCGTCAGGTCCTCAAAGGAGATACCCGTTACAAAAGAAATATATGATGGAACAAGGGGCAGCACACAGGGAGAAATGAATGATAATATACCGCCGAGAAACGCCAGAGATAGGGTTACTTCACTGTTCATCGCAGCATCCTTTTTTTATTATTTAGCAAAAGATCGGGTAACAAAGGTTCCGCCCATACGCAGAGGCATGGGCGGGACTTCAGGATTACTTCTTTCCGTAGGAATCAGGAGCGCCTGCGCCGTTGGCAAGGAGGTTCTTGATGGTGGACAAGTTCTTCGGGTCTGACCAGTCTCTCGGGCCCCAGACCTTCTCGGCGACAATGCCGTTCTGGTCTATGATAAAGGTCTCGGGAACTCCTGTTGTTTTATAGGTGTCTTTAATATGCCCTTTCTTATCATGGAATATTAAAAAGGTTATGCCAAGGTCATCGGCGAATTTTTTAACGGTCTCATTGGATGCCGAGTCAATGCTTACGGCAAGTATCTTAAAGGCTTTGCCCTTGAGCTTCTCGTGCATAAACTGCATGGAGGGCATCTCGTCCTTGCATGGACCGCACCATGTAGCCCAAATGTTCAGGAATACAACGTTGCCGCGATAATCAGAGAGTTTGTGCTCCACCCCCTGAAGGTCCGGCAGTGTAAAATCTATGGCCTCAGCCCCGGGGGTCATAAGGGTAAACTTCTGCTTCTGACTCATTACAACAACAACTACTATTATTATAGCCGCAACTATGACGCCGACTATAACGCCCTTTGGCAGACCGCCCTCACCCTTTATCTCTTCAGCCATTGCTTTAATTCACCTTTTCAATTGTCCTGCCGTTGAGGGCAAAATGTTCTGCGCCCTTAAAATAGCAACCCCTTAACCGTGACTCTGCTATGCATAGGCATGAAGTCCGGGTAATACAAAACTCACACCCCAGTATAGGAAGAGAATGGCCAAAAAACCCGCGATAGAGAGATAGGCGGCCTTTTTGCCTCTCCACCCCCTTGTAACCCTTGCGTGAAGATAAGCGGCGTAGATAAACCACGTAATAAGTGACCACGTCTCCTTGGGGTCCCAGGACCAGTACGTACCCCAGGCATAGTTGGCCCATACCGCGCCTGATACTATACCTATGGCCAAGAAGGGAAAACCCCAGGCAATGGTGCGGTACCCCAGCTCATCAAGCATCTTGGAGTCAGGGAAAGCCGCGAGCAGCCCGCCCTTTCCGCCCCTTGCCTCACTCCTGTTCTTAATAAGATACATAATGCTTATGCCAAAGGAGATGGCAAAGGCAGAGTACCCAACAAAGGTAGTAAAGACATGGAAATCAAGCCAGCCTATGGCGTACTTTTCAAGTCCCACCTTGGAGAGCAGGTCCACAAGCCAGTGCCATTTGTTCTGCAGAGCCGGGTTAAGGGGCTCTACGCTCTTGAACCTGTAAGGCAGCAGTGATGCCGAGAGCATGGCAAGAAAGGCAAGGGACATTACAAAAGCGCCTATGGCCTTGAACTTGTGCCTGTACTCAAGTATGAGGTATCCAAGATTTATGCCCCATACAAAGAGCACCATGGACTCGTAGAGGTTGGAAAAAGGAGCGTGCCCTGATTCTCCTGCCCTCATTATAAGTATCATGGTGGTGGAAAAGAGCGCCACGTAGGATATTGATGTGGCGAGCTGGCCCAGCCACTTTTTCTTAAGCGTCCAGTTGCCGAAATAAAACAATGCGGCCAGTATGTAAAAACCAAAGGAAAAGCTGAAAAATACAAGTGATAGTACCATAAAAAATACCTCCGGCTCGTGGATTAATCCGATTCTATACGGTGAACAATATCCTTGAGCTCTTTTTCAAGGGCAAACTGATTTTTGTTGATGAATCCGCCTATCTTTATCTCCGATGAGTTTCCCTCAGACTTTATGTAAATCCATAATCTCTTATGAGTTATAAAGAAGGCCAAAAAGAAACCAAGACCCATTACAAGGGCTCCAAGCCAGACCACATTTGTGCCAGGGTCTTTATTAAGGGAAATTCCCGAGTACATGATACCGGTGAATCCGGCAAATACAAGGTCGTCCTCAGAGTCCGGTATAGCCGGGAAAATGCCCGGATAGTTAAGGAAGAGCCACGGGTTGGAGATCATCTCCTTGCCTTTATAGATTTCAATATGTACGGCAGGGTTCTTTGTCTCCGCGGACTGACTGAAGACTGTCTTTGTAGCATTGTCATAAGCAAAGTCCGCTGCAAAGCCCATTAGTTTGATGGAGTACGGTGTCCCCTTAAGGGGCACTGTCTTGCCCCAGTCCACACTCACTGTTGTCTTGATACGTTTGCTGTCTTTTTTAAGCAGACCGATATCGGCTCTTTTGATCCTGTCCCAGGCCGAGCCGTAGCTGCTCTGATAAAAACGTATTCCCTTATAGTAAAGAGGCTCATTAACCCAGATCTGTTTTTTCAATACCTCTTTGCCGTTCTCCATAACGGATAAGAGGCTGTTGTACTGACGTATCTGGCCGGTGTCGTAAAAATCAATCCAGAACTTATTTAATTTTACCTGAAATGGCGCCTCAGGCACGGTCATTGTGTCTCCTTCATAGACGATCTTATTGTCCTTGTACCCGTAAAAACCGCCAAGTATGGAGCCAAGGAGAATCAGCAGAAGACTTATATGCACAATGTCTGAGCCGAACCTGCCAAGGGTGCCGCGCCAGGCGTATATATAGTGCCCGTCAGAGGCCGTAGTGAGCTGCGTCTTGTACTTCTTCTTTTTAAATACAGCCAATACCTTTTCCCTGGCCTTGTCAAGCTCCGTAGCCAGGATAATGGTATTATTATGTGAACAGTTGGAGATTATTCTTGCGTTAAACTTACCTGATGGTTTCTGATTAAGCAGGGCCTTCCATTTTGGTGGAAACCTCTCAAAGGTACAGACAATTATATTCAGGCAAAGCAACGCGAGCAGTGCCGTAAACCACCATGCGTGATAAAGGTCATTAACCTGTGTGTAATAAATCACGCTTGTCCATTTTGGACCAAAGGCGCGTATATACTCGGCGGGGCGAAGCCCCTGCTCGATTACCGTACCAAACCCCGCGGCAAAGGCCAGCGTAAGCATTACGGCAAGCGTGAGTTTAAGGGAATTAAAGAATAACCAGACCTTCCTGCCCACTCTCTTATAAAATGGCGGAGGTGTCTTTGCTCCTGCCCCTGTTTTTATACTCATTTATCAGCCTTTTTATCACCGGCAGTAACTTTGTTTATCTGAGTGAGGTAGTTGTCAGCGGCCTTTCCAACGCTGCTTGCCGGGTCTATGCCGCGTGCTTTTTTCCAGGCTTCGCCAGCCTTCTTCAGATCTCCCACACCGTAAGCCAGAACAAAACCCTTTGTAAGCCAGATTCTCTGATTGTAGGGGTTTTTCTCAATACCCGTCTCCAGCGCGTTTACGGCCTCATTGGATTTTCCCAGATAATGCAGAGATAATCCGAGATCATTATACACATCGGCATCATCAGGCATAATAATTAAAAGTTTTTTGTAGTACTTAACAGCATCATCAAAGCGCTTCAGGGTGAAGTACGTATCAGCAAGGGAATAGATGGCCTTCTTGTCATCAGGCTTTTCCTTGAGCCTTGCCTCGAGGTCCGCGATGAGAGAGGCCTTGTTATCATTAAGCGCAGGCCTTGAGGATGCCTTGGAGCTGTACACGCTCTTTGAAGAGCCGCCTCCGGAGCCCTTGCCGATTATATATCCGCCTGCCGCCGCTATAACAACTATTACAGCGGCAACTATAATAACAACAGTACTTTTGTTATTCACACCTTACCCCTTGAATGTTCTTTTAAAGTTGATATGTCTCCGCAAAATATCATGATAATCTTATTTTTTGCTCCTCATCCAGGTAAAGCGGATGTTTTTTTTGTTCAGTACGGCTCAGGGAAAAAAACCTCTATGTATGATTATTTCAAAACCCCTGAAGCAGGGGCTGTGATGATAGAAATCCTTAAAATATGGTAACAAAAGGAGATTAAAGAATTATTAACGGAAAATTATTGTAGATTAACTCTATAGCGGACTTCCTGATATGTGCGGCTCCTATTTTTTATAAAGATAAAAACCTCACCTCGCGTTATGCGGGTGCCCCCTGTAAAAAATGCTAAAGCATAAGTACCATGCCCTTATCATGTAGTGTTTTTTAGTGAAGGAAGAAGGGTTCTTAGAGTTCAACGGAGAAGAGGGACTCTTGTTGAGAATGACCTATATACGGCGCGGCAGCACAAAGGCGTTGCTATGATATCTTTTTAAGCTTACTTGCAAGATAAGAACCTCTTGTTATATTCTCCTCAAGCCCGTAGTGAATACACTTTGTGGGACACCTCTTCGTGGCCTCATCGTTCTGCGCTGCAAGTTCATTATCGACAACAGCAAGGTTATCCTTAAGTGCTATTCCACCCTCTACGGTACAGTCTTTGACGCAGAGCCCGCATGCGATGCAGGCAACAGTGCAGACCTTTCTCGCCTTTGCGCCTTTTTCTTTATTACGACAGTATACAAAGAGCTTATGGTCCTCACTGTGCAGCTCTATTATGTTTCTCGGACATGCCTTTACGCAGGCGCCGCAGCCAACGCATTTATCATGAAATACAACGGGCAGACCATTATCGTTCATGCCCATTGCGCCAAAATCGCAGGCAGCAACACACTCGCCGTAGCCAAGACAGCCAAATGTGCATGCCTTGCCCCCGCCCGTTAAGTCGGCAGCAGTACAATCCACGGCCCCTCTGTACTCGGCGGTTCTTCTGGCCTCGGCCGTACCGCCGTGACAGAGCACTACGGCGATATTTCTCTTTTGCGCCGTAACAGATACGCCCAGGATACTTGCGAGTTTTCTTGCCGTTGCGTCCCCGGCTGCAACACATGACGTAGGCGGGGCCTTACCCTTCAGCAGGGCCTCGGCAAGGGAACGGCACCCCGCAAAACCGCAGCCACCGCAGTTCGTATTGGGAAGTATATCCATTAGCTTCTCAATACGGGGGTCTTCTTTTACGCTGAGCTTTTTATCTGCTACAGCGATAAAAGCGGCAAGCACGGCGCCGATGCCGCCCATGCTCACTACTGAAGATATAAGAATTCCTGCGCCCATATTAATCTATAACTCCCGAGGTAATCTTAATATATAAGTATACACTACAAGTGCTTATATGGCAAAAGACATATACAGTTCAGAGGGGTTAGAGTCTCGCTGCCCTCGAATCACCTTCCTTGAGAATCCGCCACCTAATGGAGGAGTCCGGCAAAACCCATAAAAGCAAGGGCCATCATGCCCGCCACTATCATGGTAATGGCAATACCCTGAAAGTGCTTTGGAATATCAGCGAACTCCAGCTCCTCTCTTATACCGCTCATCATCAAGAGGGCTATGGTAAAACCCACGCCCGTGCCAAATCCGAAGATTATGCTTTTTATATAGGTATAATCACGTAAGACCATAAAGAGGGCAAGTCCGAGCACTGCGCAGTTGGTTGTAATAAGGGGCAGGTATATTCCAAGGGCCCTGTAGAGCGTGGGGCTGGATTTTCTCACATACATCTCAACAAGCTGCACAAGTGCGGCGATAATGATGATAAAAGAGACGTACTCAAGAAAGGGTATATTAAAACGCAGAAGTATATAGTGGTAAACGGGCCATGTGGCCGCCGCCGTAAGGGTCATGACAAAGGTAGTGGCCATGCCCATGTTAAGGGCGTTCTCCGTCTTATTGGATACACCCACAAAGGGGCATAACCCGAGGAAATAGGTAAGAACAAAGTTATGTATTATGGAAGCCGAGATAAAGACTACTATTAGTTCCACGTCCCGCTCCTAAGCCTCTTCCCCTTGGGAGGACTGTTTATGAGAGATATAATTTACAAGGGCAATAAGCCCGCCCATTAGCAGAAAAGCCCCTGCGGGCAGTATCATGACTATCCACGGCGTAAACCAGTCGCCAAGGATAGTGAACCCGAATATAGAGCCAAAACCAAGTATCTCTCTTACAAAACCCATGGCAACCAGGCCAAAGGTAAAACCAATGCCCGTGCCCAGAGAATCCATTATAGAGGGCAGCACGGGGTTTTTCTGAGAAAAGGCCTCAAGGCGGCCCAGAATTATGCAGTTGGTAATAATAAGCGGCACATATGGTCCCAGGGCCTTGGAGATTCCCGGGGTCATGGCCTGCAGAAAGAGATCCGTTACAGTAACAATGGTAGCGATAATAACAACATAAGCGGCGATTCTCACCTGCGGGGCTATGAGTTTTCTTACAATGGATACCGCCGTACAAGAGGCCACGAGCACAAAGAGCGTGGCAAGGCCCATGGAGAGACCATTTAAGAGCGAGTTGGTAACGGCAAGAGCGGGACAGAGGCCGAGGACAAGCCTGAAAGGCGCTATATCCTGCCACAGGCCCTTTACAAGCTCATAGGAGAGGCTCTGAGTCTCTTCTTCCGGAAGTTGTGCTTTTTCCACCGAGTCCGCCATATTATTCTTTGCCGCCCGGTAATGAGGCCGCATCCCTTAATTCGCGCTCTGTAAAGAGTTCCGTAACCTTCTTAACCGCTGTGTTGATATTAACAACAACTGCGTTACTTGATATTGTGGCACCGGTTATGGCCTGAATCTGATTGGGTTTCTCAGGCTTTCTGAACTTAATATATTCTATTTTCGGATGAACCTCAACCCCTTTGAACTGCGACTTGAAGCCTTGTTCGCGGATTCTGTCGCCAAGGCCCGGGGTCTCTACCTGATCAAGGACCTCAATGCCCTTGAGTTTAAGGTAATCCAGTCCAAGGCCCACCATAATGCCCACGTTACCCTGAAAACCATTACCATCGGCCTTAAAAGATACACCTATGGGCTCGCCCTTCTCGTTAAGGCCCACATAAACCGTAACCTCCTCGTCCTTGAGCTCCTTGGTAAGGGTGCGGTAGTCTTTTGCCTCTGGCAAGACAGTAAAGATGGCGGCTTTAAGCTCCTTTTCCTTATTAATCTGAATAAGAGGGTCTGCCATCTTAAAGACAAAGGCCAGTATTATACCGGCAAGAGCGCCAAGCACGGTAAGGTTGATTATCATTTTAACGGACTTATTCAATGGTTCGAGTTCCCTTATAAATTATAACTTAACAAGAGTGAGACAGCGCCGCCTCAGCCCCACGCTCAGGTCTTTTTTGCCTTAAGCTCTCCAAAGACCTTTGGTTTTGTATGCCTGTTAATAAGGGGCACAAAGGCGTTCATAAAGAGTATGGAGTACATAACGCCCTCGGGAAGCCCTCCGAATAGCCTTATTATAATCGTGAGAAACCCCGCGCCAATGGCGAATATCCATTGTCCGCAGGGGGTTACCGGTGTAGTGACCATATCAGTAACCATGAACCATGCCCCCAGCATTGCTCCGCCGGCCATTACGTGAAAAAAGGGAGATGCATAGGTAGATGAGTCGTATATCCAGAAAATAGCAGCAAAAAAGGCTATGGAGCCAAGGTACCCAAGGGGCAGTTTCCAGTTAATATACCCCTTGTATCGAAGGTAAAGCCCTCCGATGAGTATGGCGATGGCGCTGGTCTCGCCAAGTGAGCCCGCGGTATTGCCGAAAAAGAGCGCCCCAAGACCCGTTGCCTCGCCGCCAAACTTCATCATGGCAAGAGGCGTGGCAGCGCTTATGGCGTCAACAGCGTTGATTACAGCCCCGGGATCCACCCAGGTGGTAATAAGCACCGGGTAAGTGGCCTGTAAAAAGGCCCTGCCAATAAGCGCGGGGTTGAATATATTATACCCAAGCCCTCCAAAGAGCATCTTGCCGATTACTATGGAAAAGAGTGATCCAAGCACGGCACCGTATATGGGAAAACCCGGCGGAAGCATAAGGGCAAGAAGGATACCCGTAATGGCGGCGCTGCCGTCATGGACTCTAACCGATTTTTTTCTTGCCTTCTGCATGGCGTACTCAGAGACAAGGCATACAACAACGCAGACCGCCATGAGCATAAGCACACGGAGTCCGAATAAGTATACACTCACGGCCATTGCCGGGATAAGGGCCGTAACAACGGTATACATTATCCTCGGGATATTCTCAGTAGTCTGAAAATGAGGTGATGACGAGATAACAAGCTTACTGGCAGACTCGTCTGCCTCTGCGGGTGCTTTTTTTGCAGGGGCTTTTTTGACAGGTGCCTTGCCACCGGTTTTAGCAGGGGCATTTTTGACGTCACCCTCGGCAGCGGATTTAGCAGGGGCCTTTTTTACGGGTATTTTGGCACCGGTTTTTGCAGGGGCTTTTTTGGCCGAAGTTTTGACCTCTGCCGTTGGTTTAGCCTCAGTACTCCCGTCTGTATCAGCTTTTTTTGTCTTTTCTTTATCCATTACACATTCTTTAAGTAGCGTAATTGCACGGGCACAAAAAAGACCCGTTTTACGTTAAGTTTCCTATACTTAGAGGCAGAAAGCCTTTATAATCCTACTGCTGTACCGCCCCCCCTACTGCTTGGGCTGCTGACGTACCCTCAGCTTACCAAGCCTTATCCACTGCAGAAGGGGACGCCGCGACGGACAGACATAAGAGCAGCACCCGCACTCAATACAGTTCATCCCTGACCACGATGTAAAGTCATCGGCACGTGCCATAAGCCCCAAGTCGCCGAGCCTGTAAGGCATTAGCCCCATTGGGCAGACATTTACACAGCTGGCGCAGCGGATGCAGGGCTCTACGGATTTTTTCTTTATATCAGAGGCTTCAAGCACGGTAATGCCAGAGGTACCTTTTATCACAGGCACACTGAGCATGCTCTGGGTAATGCCCATCATGGGGCCGCCGTTAAGCACCTCTACCTCACGGCACTCGCTCTTTATGCCGCCGCACTGATTTATAACATCCTCAAAGGTAGTGCCAACGCGCACAAGTAGATTATCCGGGCTCTCAAGGGCATCTCCGCTTAGCGTTACTATGCGCTCTATAAGGGGTTTATCATAAAAAAACACGTCATATACAGCCGCCGCGGTGCCCACGTTATTCACAAGCACGCCTACATCAAGGGGCAGCGCGCCTGTAGGGACTTTTCTCCCGATAGCGGCCTGAATAAGCATCTTCTCGGCTCCCTGAGGGTACTTGGTCTCAAGGACCATGACCTCAAGGTCAAGAGCGCCTGAGATGGCCTCTCTAATGGCGTGTACGGCCTCAAGCTTATTTTCCTCAATACCGATAATGCCCCGTGAAGCGCCTGAGGTCTTCATAAGAGCACGCAGCCCCCATACCACCTTCTCAGGGCTCTCAAGCATAATCCTGTAATCAGAGGTGAGATAAGGCTCGCACTCGCAGCCGTTGAGTATAACCGTATCTATGGTCTTACCCTTTGGAAGGGTAAGTTTTACCGAGGTTGGGAAGGCCGCGCCTCCCATGCCCACGATCCCGTAGTCCCGCACCTTCTGGCGGATCTCATCAGGGGCTAAATTATCAAGGTTGACCTTGCCTTTTACCGCCTTCCACTCACGCGTCTCACCGTCTCCCTCTATAACCACAGAGGGTATCTTACGCCCCGATGGATGGGGGTAGGCGTCAATGTCCTTTACCTTACCGCTTATGCTCGCGTGCACGGGAGCAGAGATAAAAGACGTACCCTCGCCTATCATCTGCCCCTCGGTTACGATATCGCCCTTCTTCACAAGACACTGACAGGGCGGGCCGATATGCTGTAACAGGGGAATTATGACGGTCTTTGGCAATGCCGCGGTCCTAACCGCCTTATTTGCCGTAAGCTCTTTATGGTCAGAGGGGTGTACCCCTTTATCAAAGGTCTTTAGATTCATAGTTTTTTTAATGTGTCGCTGAGTTTGAATCATCTTAATTTTTTTGCATATAACTTGTCAAGGAGTTTCAATTATTATGGTTCCTAAATGCCTTATTTCTCCGTACACCCTCTTTAGAGACAATTATTATCATAAATAAACCTCCCCTGCCTCCAGGACTCGGTGAAGAGCAGATGCGAAGCATAAAGACTTTAAATAGATATGAGATTTTATCACAGATATAATGCGAACGTCACCAGTGCGCTGCAACCCCTTGACTTTGCGGCATTATTTAAAACCCCATAAACCATACCAATAAACCCACTCAGAAGTTTTCACCAAATACTCAGACTGTAAAAACAGAGTCCTTTAAAACCGCCCTCTTACTGCAGTAAACTCTGCTATACTACACTTATATAATAAACTTAAATAGTGAGGTCTGTTATGAAGAGCTTAAAGGTGCAGAAGAATCTTCTCCCCTTCTTGAGTATGTTTGTCTTTGTTGCAGTGGTCTTATTGCAGCTTGGGTATGCCGGGATAACAAGGGCTGAGGGAGAGAGCGGAGAGGTGACGATAACGAGCCCGGATGACGGGGCCGCAATAAAGGGCAGCAGCGTGGACGTAGTCTTTGAGCTCCGCGATAAAGTGACAAGAGGCAATCATGTACACCTCTACCTTGATGGTAAACTCGTAAAGCCCCTGCATGGGCGCAAGGTATCTTATACCATTAACGGTGTAAGCAGCGGCAAGCACACCATAACCATAAAACTTGCCACAAAGTCCCATCAGGTACTTGATGTTACGGACTCAGTAAGTGTTGACGTGAGATAAGTACTGGGGTTTCTGCCCCTATGAGTACTGCCCCTATCTCCAATGCACGATTGGCGTTACCGTTTATTCCATATAATTGCGGTAACGCCTTTTTTTGCCTCTTCCACGCTTAACCACTCATGTATCAACAGAGACTCTAAGCACCGCAAAAAAACACTTGGTGTTTTTCACATACAAAAAAAGAGTTATAACTGTAGAGCATAATTTTAAAATGCGTTGCAAAAAGCAGGCGTATTTTGTATAAATATTAGTTATGATTAAGAAGACTCAAATACCAAGACAAGAAGAGACAATAGCTGATATGAGAGAGCCCTCCTCCCATGTTGACTTCACAGGCAAAGAGATTTTCGAGGTCAAGTTTGCCGTTCACAGGTCTGAGACCCCTCTGCTTCTTGCCATACTACGTCATAACACTACGGTACCCAAACGGTTTGGACACGCAAGAATAAAGACCATTTATTTTGACGACCGCATGGATACGAGTTTTTACGAGAGCCTTGAAGGTGAGCCAATAAAGAGAGAATACAGGCTGCGCGTTTACATGGACAGGACCGAGGGGGCCCGCTACTCACTGGAGATTAAGAAGAGAAATAATACCATCACCAGCAAAGTACGGGAACTTATCTATGAGGAGCTGCCATCGGGGTTCAGGATAACGAGCTTTCACTCCCTCATAAGGGCCTTTGAGGAGATTACAGAACGCCCTCTATTCAGGCTAAGCTCCGAGCTGCCGTCTGTAGAGTTATTTCCCGATACCGTGGTCTTTTATGACAGAGTAAGGTTTGATGACAGGCACGCATCTGTTCGCTACAATGTGGATACCTCCATACGTGTCTTTCCCGGGCCCACCACTACGGAAGAAACAGTTGGCGAGGGGCTCTGCCTTGGTCACGATGTATTTGAGATAAAAAGCGATAAACCCGGCATTATCCCCTTTTTTCTAAAGGGGCTGAGCCTTGAGCCTTTCTCATTCTCAAAGTTTGCCTGGGGCAAGGAATTTTTGTTATAAAATAAATTTTTCGGAGGAAGAATGGACAATTTTGCCGCCATGTTAGGTTCCCTCAGCACAGGGGAGCTGGGGCTATCGGAGTTTCTGGTATCCATACTTTTCAGCCTTGTCGC
>JAJRZX010000018.1 GCA_024275045.1 Deltaproteobacteria bacterium | reverse complement strand
TCTCATGGAGACATAAGCATTGAGATAAAGACGCAGTACCTTATCTCACAGCCAAATGAGCTGGCCGCGGGCAGAACCGTGGTTCAGCCGCAGGCCGTACTCGGGGTAAAGGAAAAGGAGTCACGCCTCATAGTGCTGCCGCAGGCAGTGCGTCTAAAGGACGTAGTTCGAGCCCTTAACCTCGTAGGCGTGACACCGCGGGACCTTGTAGCCATACTTGAGGCCATGAAGGCGGCAGGGGCGCTTCATGCGGAGATTGAGATTATATAAAGGAAGGTACGCAGATGAGTGATGTGGGTCCTCTTCTCTCCAATGATTTGCCGCTGAAGGGTGTTGCGAAGACTACTAAAGCACAGGTAAAGGCGGAGAAGGTAAAAAAAGCCGTTGTTGATTTCGAGGCCCTTTTTATAAACCATATGCTCAAAACCATGCGCTCTACCATTGTAAAGAGCGATCTTCTTGGCGACGGCATGAGAGAGGACGTATATACCTCGCTCTTTGACTGGGAGATTTCAAAGATAATGGCCGCGGGTACGGGCCTTGGCCTCGGCAAGATATTGACTCAGGGTTTTAAGGCAAATGAGGGCACTGTAGAAGATAGAAATATACCGCAGGCAGATGGGCAGGCTTTTAAGATGGATTTTTTTGAGTATCAACGTCAACTTAACATAAACAGTAATAAATAAAGGAGGAAAACATGAAAGTAGCCGCTCAGAATCAGATGATGAATATAGCCGCCAAGCTCCACGGCGGCAGAGATGCGCTTAAGGCCAAGTTTGGTGTAAACCTTAATAAGGGCAGAGTCTCCAATGCGGCCCACAGGGTTAATCTCTCGGCAAAGGCAAGAAGGCTCGGCAATCTCACTAACCCCGCCAGGCTTACCCCGGAGGGCAGGGCAGAGAGAATTGAGGAGTTTAAGGAAAATATCAATGACAGCCGTCTCGGAGCCGGGGGCGTACGGGCCGCCGGGTATCTTATGAGGAGTGCCGTTGATTTTTATAAGAGTCATGCTCATCCCTTATAATTAAGAGAGGCACCGTGCCGGGCCGCCTTTATGGCGGCCCGGTGCTTACCTCTTAAATAATGTTTGATTTACCGATAAAAAGGGTTTTTTTTGCAGTTAATGTATTTATATAGAAAAAACTAAAGTTTCTGAAGGTCATAACCGTTAACTTAAGTATGACCGGAACAATTAAGTGGAGGTATATATGAAAATTACCGGGAAGAACCCATTACTCGATGCATCTGTAAAGCTTCAGGAGAGCAGCAGGCCGGAGCTTAAGGCGCGTCCGCGAAAGGCCAAGGCCGCTCAGGTGATTGACAGGGTAAATGTCTCTGGCAAGGCCAAAAAGCTCGCTAATCTCAGAAAACTCGTAGAGGCTTCCCCTGATGTGAGGGAAGAGAAGATAGAGCGCATAAAGAACGCTATTGACGAGGGCAAGTATAATATGAAGTCCGCCAAGATAGCCGAGGGCATCATCAAGAATGCCATAAACTTTTACAAGACCTCACATCGCACCGATTGATCCATGGATACTGGTTCTCTCTTAGAGCGACTCTCCATGGAGACCGATATGTATGTAAAGCTTCAATCGGTCCTTGAAGAGGAGCGTAAGGCCGTTATCTCAAGGGATTTCATGTATCTTTACGAGGTCTTGTCCGCTAAAGACCCTTTACTCGCGGGCTTAAGCAGCATATCTGCGAGACGTGTTGAAGCGGTCTCATCTCTGCTTGAGAAAAAGGGGCAAAAAGCACAGAAGGGACTTAAGGCACTTATGGCCCTGAGTGCAGGGAAGGAAAAGTCTGCTCTTAAAGAGACCGCAGGTGAGCTCTCTGAAGCTATGGAGCGTGTGGCGGAGTTGAATAAGAGCAATCATCTGCTCATAGCAGAGAGCCTCAGTAATCTTGGCCGCAGCCTTGATTTTCTTGAGGCCTTTTTTGTAAGGGGCACATATCAGTCCACGGGCCTTGTTGACGGCAAGGCCGTTAAAGGCGCGAGGCTTAGAAAGGGGGTTTAATATGCCGTCTCTTAACGGAGTTTTTGAGATAGCGAGGACCGGTATAAACGCCTCTCAGGAGGCCCTTAACGTAACCTCGCATAATATCTCCAATGTAAATACACCGGGTTATACAAGGCAGAGGGCCGTGCTTACCTCCAAGGACCCCGTGAGTTTCGGGGGGCATTTTTTTGGTACAGGAGTTGATGTAAGCGGCGTAGAGAGGGTCTACGACAGGTTTATCGCGCTTCAGTTAAACGACGCCCGCAGCGGGCTCTCTGCCGAGACCTCACACGCCGGGATCTTAAAAGACCTTGAGGGCGTGCTTAACGACCTTGGCGGCGCAGGTATAAGCAAACCCCTTGATGATTTTTTCAACTCCTTTGAGGAGCTCTCCCTGGACCCGTCATCTCGTCCCGCACGACAGGCCGTGCTCTCAAGCGGTATTGTGCTCTCCGAAGCCTTTAAGGGCGTGGATTCGCGCATAAGGCGTGAGATAAGCAATGTAAACGGCGAGATTCGCGGTATTACAGCTGATATTAACACGCTCTCGGCGCAGATAGCTGCACTGAATAAAGAGATTCAAGGTATTGACGTAACAGGCTCATCCAGTAACGACCTTAAGGACAAGAGAGATGTTCTCCTTGGAGAGCTTGCCGATAAAATCGGCATCACCACCATAGAGAGCTCTCCCGGCGTAGTGGATGTTGTAACGGACGGCGGTTTTTCCCTTGTATCAGGCGTTACCTCCACGGCACTTACAGTCTCGGTTAACGGTGATAACAATCTTCTAACCGAGGTTACGTACAAGGGGGCCAATCTTGCGCGGACTATAAAGTCAGGAACACTGAAAGGTTTTATTAACGGCAGGAACGATCTCACAGGGGCCCTTGAGAGTATCAATCTGCTCTCGGCTACGATTATAAAAGAGGTAAACGTACAGCACAGGGCGGGATACGGACTTGACGCAGGCACGGGGCGTGATTTTTTCACCCCCATGAACATTGATACCGCGAAGATGAGCCGCAACCTTGGGGGCGCGCTTATCTCAGGGGGCACAGTTACAGACCCCGCGGCCTTAACCCTTGATGATTATGAGATACGTTTTTCCGGGTCTTCCAACTACATTGTGGTAAACCTTGGCAGCAACTCAGTGGTAACCTCCGGCACTTATACATCAGGGGCAGCCATAAACTTTGAGGGCATAAGCGTTACCGTAACAGACAGCCCCACACCACCGGCGGGCGGTGATGTCTTTAGTATCAGCGCTACAAAGAGCGCGGCCATGAACATGGGCGTATCTGTAACTAACACCTCTGCCATAGCGGCCTCATCTACCCTTGCGGGGATTCCCGGAGACAATACTAACGCCATCTCCCTCTCCGGGCTTCGAGACCAACCACTTGTGCAGGGCGTTACCCTTGCCTCTTTTTATCAGGGCCTTGTCTCTGATACAGGCACAAAGGCCAATGACGCTGAGAATAACGCCGCCGTAAAAGAGGCTGTGCTGGCGCAGATAGAGATTCAGAGGTCCTCTGTATCAGGGGTCTCCCTTGATGAGGAGGCTATTAACATGATTAAGCTGCAGAAGGCCTTTGAGGCATCGGCTCGGCTGCTCAGCGCGGCCAATGAGATGTTTAATACGCTGCTTAATATAAGGTAAGGGGTCTCTTATGCGGGTAACTACAAATGTGCTCTACGAGACTTATATAAAGGATATCAACAGGCAGTATCAGAGCCTCTTTAAGACGCAGCGCGAGCTTGCTACAGGCAAGAAGCTCTCTACCCCGTCGGACGATCCTGCAAGGGTTGGAAAACTCCTTGACTCCAAGTCTTTCTTATCAAGGCTTGATCAGTACGAGAGAAACGTGGACTCAGGCATATCCTATCTCGGCGTAGCGGAGAACGCACTCTCTGACGGCACTGATATGCTCACAAGGCTGAAGGAGCTTGCCGTGCTTAACGCCACGGATACGGCTACTCAGGACATGAGAAAGGTTGCGGCCATTGAGGCGCAGTCCCTCTTTGAGGGACTGCGCTCTCTTGGCAACACCAGCTTTGAGGGGGGGTATATATTTGCCGGGAACAAGACGGATACGCAGCCCTTTGACGCTGCGGGGGTCTACAACGGCGACTCAGGTGAGCGTGTAATAAACATAAACGCCAACAGCTCCATGACCCTTGGTGTGAACGGCGACAAAGTCTTTAAGGGTACAGGCGGAGGCGTGGATATCTTCGCCATTGTCACTAACCTCATCTCAGCCCTTAACGCCAATAATTCCGCGGGTATTGCCGCGTCTATCACTACTCTTGAGACTGCCTCCACTCAGGTCTCCAATGCCACGGCTGATGTGGGCGGCAGAAACCTAAGGCTTTCCAGTACAAGAGAATCATTGTCACGCTTTAAGCTTGATCTTAAGATAAGCATATCAGGCATTGAGGACTCTGATATCACGCAGGTGATATCAGAGCTTCAGCTTGGCAACGTGGCCCTTAACGCGGCCATGAGCTCATCTGCCAAGATACTCAGTCAGAGCATCCTGAACTTCCTTTAATACTTCATCAACAGACGATACTCATCACGAGCCCCGGGGGTTTTATTACCAAGACCCCGGAGTTAATGCGGAGCTCCATTAAACAGTAGCCAGGGAGGGCGCCATGCTGGTATTAACGAGAAAGCTCAATGAGGCAATATTAATTGATGATGATATTAAGGTGGTAGTTGTGGAGTTAAAGGATCATCAGGTAAAACTCGGCATCGAGGCCCCGCAGGGGCGCTCCATTCACAGAGAAGAGGTCTACCTTAAGATACAGAGCGAGAACAGGGCCGCATCAAAAGTGAGTCCTGTGGATATATTAACAGTAGATAGGGAGGTAGAGCGGTCATGAAGAGCGAAAATGGGATTAAGAGTACGACGGAGTTTCCTTCGGCCCGATTCGGCCCAATGCAGGTGAGCGAGGATATGGTTATTCGTTTTGTAAGCCCGCTGCCTGGTTTTGAGGGACTTCGTAATTTTGTCCTCATAGACCATGACAGCGACGGCGTCTTCAAGTGGCTCCAATCCCTTGAAGACCCTGAGGTGGCTTTTTTACTTACCTTTCCCGGTCTCTTTAAGGCGGGTTACACCGTGCCCTATAGAGAACGTTACCTTACGAAACTCTCTGCCGCTGGCACTGAGTCTATTGTTGTTTTTGTAATGGTGGCGGCATCGCTCCTCAAGGGCTCTGTGAGCCTTAATCTCAAGGCACCTATTCTCTTTAACAGCGAGAACATGAGCGCCATGCAGTGCATAATAGACCGCGATAAATATCCCTGTAAGTTCATGGTAGAGCTTGCCGCTGCCGCCGGAGCTGCCGAGGCAGGCCGCGTCGCTAAGTAGAGTCTGCTTTTATGGCAGGGCCTGCGCGGCAGTAAGGGGTAAAATATTCCTCTTTTCTTACATTGTTTGAGGCCTCTGTCTTTTTAACCCTCTAAGCTTCTCTTGATTAATCTTTTTTTCCACCCTTCTTTCCAATGGCCCTCTGTCTCTCTTTCTGTCAGACACAGTGCCCCCGGCATAGTCACGTTTTTGTCTTTAAACCTGCATATCCTCTTTAATCCCTCTTCTACCTACATAAAAACCTCTCTCATTCCTGAAAAATTATTATCGCAGGTGCCTTTAGTACTATGGCATGTAAGTTGCATTGTATTAAGAGAGAGAAAAAGGAGGTCTATCCATGTTTCTTGAAGACAAGACGATTTTAATAACAGGCGGCACAGGTTCTCTGGGCAATAAGCTTACTGAGATGATTCTCAAGCGATGCAGCCCCAAAAGGCTCATCATTCTCAGTCGCGACGAGTTAAAGCAGTACGAGATGAGTGAGAGGTTCAAGAATCCGCTTCTCAGGTTTTTTCTCGGTGATGTAAGGGATAAGGAGAGGCTCTACAGGGCCTTTGAGGGTGTTGATTATGTGATTCACTCCGCGGCCCTTAAACAGGTCCCTGCCGCAGAGTACAACCCTTTTGAGGTTATTAAGACCAATATCCTCGGGGCCAAAAACATAATAGACGTCTCAATGGACACGGGGGTTAAAAAGGTGGTTGCCTTATCCACGGACAAGGCCGTGAACCCCGTTAACCTCTACGGTGCCACAAAACTCTGCTCTGATAAGCTCTTTGTCTCAGGCAACTCCTATGCGGGAGGCAAGCCCACGCGTTTCTCTGTTGTGCGTTACGGCAACGTGGCAGGGTCCCGCGGCAGTGTTATTCCATTATTTTTAAAGATGAAAAAAACAGGTGTCATGCCCATTACTGATATGCGTATGACAAGGTTCTGGATAACCCTTGAGGAGAGCGCTGATTTTGTACTTAAGTCTCTGGAACGCATGCGCGGCGGCGAGATCTTTGTCCCGAAAATCGCCAGCACCCCAATAGTGGATGTTGCGAAGGCCATTGTGCCGGACTGCAAGTTCAACCTCATAGGCATACGTCCCGGAGAGAAGCTTCACGAGGTGCTTATCTCAAAAGAGGACGGCAGGCTCACCCTTGAGTATGAGGATCACTTTGTTGTTCAGCCTCATTTCTCATGGTGGAGCGAGGAAAAAAAGACAGACGGTACCGCCGTACCCGAGGGTTTTACCTTTTCCAGTGATACTAACAAGATGAAGCTCGACAGGTTTCAGCTTAACAAAATCATCAGGGAGTTTGATCGCGGTGTCAAAAAGACCTATCGCATACGGAGGCCAAACAATAGACGGGGAAGATACAAGGTCTGTACTTAAGGTCCTTGGTGCGCCCTGTCTTACTCAGGGCCCGCGTGTAGAGGCATTTGAGGAGGCCATTGCCGAGTACACGGGAGCTCGATACGCCGTAGTCTGCTCAAGCGGTACTGCTGCCCTTCATCTTGCCTGCCTTGCCGCGGGGCTAAGTGACGGCCGCAGGGCAGTAACAGTACCCAATACCTTTGTGGCCACGCCAAACGCTGTGCTTTACTCAGGCGGCACCCCTGTTTTTGTTGATATTGAGTCCTCTACCGGGGCCATGGATATACAGAGGCTTGAGGAGATAATGGCCGATGATGTGCGCGCCATTCTTCCCGTGCATTACGGCGGCGCTCCCATTGATATGGAGAGGCTTCGTGAGTGCGCTGGTCAGGGAGATGTATTTATCATCGAGGACGCCTGTCACGCCCTTGGCGCGAGGTGGCAGGACATCTTTGGCAAGTGGCACAAGGTGGGGGGCTGTTATGGCTCTGATATGAGTGCCTTTAGCTTTCATCCCGTAAAGTCCATTACAACAGGCGAAGGCGGCGCCGTAACCACCAACGAGAGGGGCCTCTACATGAGGCTTAAGGAACTTCGTTCCCACGGCATTACCAGGACCGCGCCTCAGGGTAAACTCTGGCCCCCGTGGCACTATGAGATGAGGTCTCTTGGTTTTAATTACAGGTTAAGCGATATTCAATGCGCACTGGGGTTGGCGCAGCTTAAAAAAATAGATTCTTTTATAAAGAGAAGACAGGAGATAGCGGCCCTTTACAAGAGACTTTTTGCGCACCACGGGGATATGCTAAAGACCCCCTCAGAGGTTAGAGGCCGAGAGAGCGCGTGGCACCTGTACCCCGTAAGGGTTGATTTCAAGGGCCTTGGCATAAGCAAGCAGCGCTGGTTCGCGCTTATGCTGGAAAAAGGCATAGCCCTGCAGGTCCATTATATACCCGTACATCTTCAGCCCTATTACCGCAGGCGTTTTAATTACCACCGAGGTGATTACCCCGAGGCCGAGCGCTTCAGCGCAGAGGCGGCAAGCCTTCCAATATTCCCCTCACTCTCAGATAAGACCGTAAGGTATGTGGCGGAGACAGTAATATCCACCCTTGCAAGGGTCCAATCATTAAAGAGAAAGAAGGCGGTATGAAAAAAAAGATAAAGATAGGAGACCACTGTATTGGCGGTAAGGCAGGCGTCTACGTAATAGCCGAGGCAGGTTCCAATCATAACGGAAGCCTTGAGCTTGCAAGAGAGCTTGTTGAGGCAGCGTCCCTTGCCGGGGCCTCTGCCGTAAAATTTCAGTCCTTTACTGCCGAGGGCCTTGTAAACCCCCTTCGCCCTGACGGCAGGGGCGGCTGGGAGAGCGAGCCGGCCTTTGCCGTACTTGAGAATCTCAGCATACCCTGGCCCTGGCACCTTGAGCTTAAGACCCTTGCCGAGTCCCGTGGTATGGACTTTATCTCCACGCCATTTAGCACGCAGGTGGCGGAGCTCCTTTATCTTGCCGGTGTAAAGGCGTTCAAGGTAGCCTCGGGAGACATTAACAACGAGCCGCTCCTGCGGGTAGTGGCCTCTTACGGCAGACCCGTGATTTTATCTACAGGGGCCTCGTACATGAACGAGGTTGAGGAGGCCGTCTCCATACTTACTGAGGCAGGTGCCGCTGAGATAGCGTTGCTCCATTGTTCGTCCCTGTACCCGCCGGATTTCAAAAACGTAAATCTACGCGCACTGGCCACCCTGGCAGAGCGTTTCAGCTGTCCCGTTGGCATCTCCGACCATACCCCCGGTCTTGCCGTCTCGCTGGGCGCCGTTGCAATGGGGGCCAAGATTATTGAGAAGCACCTTACCCTTGATAGAAAGATGAGCGGTCCTGATCATGGCTGCTCAATGGAGCCCGAGGAGTTCAAGATTATGGTCTCAGAGGCAAGGCGCCTTGAAGAAGCCATGGGAAGCCCCATTAAGCAGCCCTCTCAGGCGGAGCTCGTTGAGCGGACAGGGGCGAGACGCGGTATATACGTGAATATGGATATTAAGAAAGAGACCCTTATAACGGGTGAGATGGTGAAGGTGGTGCGCCACGCCTACGGGCTGAAACCAAAGGCCCTGAAAGATGTCCTTGGCATGAGGGCCGCCAGAGACCTTACAAAGGACATGCCCCTTGGATGGGAGGACCTATGCAGATAAAGCCCGCTGATGATGCAAGACGTGGGGTGGTGGCCATTGTGCAGGCAAGGATGAGCTCAGAGAGGCTGCCCGGAAAGGTGCTGAGTGATATCAGCGGCAGAAGCATGTTATGGCACGTTGTAAACCGCCTCCACTCAGTAAGAAACCTCGATAAGGTCGTACTTGCCACAAGCACGGACCCCTCGGATGACATACTTGTGCGCTGGGCCGCGGACGCAGGTGTTCTCCTGTATCGAGGTTCCCTTGATGACGTGCTTGCGCGTTACCACGGCGCGGCCCTTGCCCATGGCGCAGACACTGTGGTGCGTGTTACGGCGGATTGCCCCATGATAGACCCCCTTCTTGTTGAGAGGGTGATTGAGGATTTTCTCTGCCGCAGGAGCAGCGGCGAGGACGTGGACTACATAGGGCTTGACAGCTCATTCCCTGATGGACTTGATACTGAGGTCTTTTCCGTAGAGGCCCTTGAGAGGGCTTTTATTGAGGCCTCTCTGCCCTCTGAGAGAGAGCACGTTACGCCTTATATCTGGAAGAATACAAGTGCTTTTAATGTGCGCTCCATGAGCCACTCCGAGGACCTCTCTCATATGCGCTGGACTGTTGACGATGCCCGTGACCTTGAGTTCGTACGCAGGATATTTGCGGGTTTTGCCTGTCCGCTGAGGATTTTTTACTTTGAGGAAGTACTTAAGTTTATTTCTGCAAATACCGGTTTATTAAAGATAAATTCATCTACCATGAGGAACGAGGGGTACAGCAAATCTCTAACCCGCGATGCCCTTGCCGCCGCGGGGCTTGTTCGAGCTCGCGGGACCTCGGATAACCTTATGGCAAAGGAACAGAGGTGAACTCATGACAACATCCAATGCCCGGTATCCTGCCTCCGAGGCACTCTGGGAGAGGGCAAAGAGGGTGATACCCGCGGGCACTCAGACCCTTAGCAAGGGCCCGGACCAGTTTGTATTCGGGGCTACCCCCATGTACCTTACCTCAGGCCAGGGCTCTCATGTCCGTGATGTAGACGGCAACGAGTATATTGATTATCCCATGGCCCTGGGGCCCATTCTTCTTGGGTACGGGTATAAGAGCGTAGTTGAGGCCGTAGTGGAGAGGATGAGAAAGGGCACTACCTTTACACTTATGCATCCTCTTGAGGTGGAGCTTGCGGAGCTGCTTACTGAGATTATACCATGCGCCGAGATGGTGAGATTTGCTAAAAACGGCTCTGATGTTACAAGCGCCGCCGTAAGGGTTGCAAGGGGCTGTACGGGTAGAGACCACATAGCATACTCGGGCTACCACGGCTGTCAGGACTGGTACGCCGTGACCACGCCGAGAAACCGCGGCATCCCTGCCGCTACGGGTGAGCTTATTCACGCCTTTGAGTACAACAGGATAGAGACCCTTACGGCGCTCTTTGATGAGTATCCCGGCCAGATCGCCGCAGTGATAATGGAGGTCCCGGGGGCAGACCCGGTAATAAACCTCGGCTCAAGGAGAAACTTCTTACAGGACGTGGCGCAGCTCTGTAAAAAACACGGTGCCCTCTTTATACTTGATGAGATGGTAACTGGTTTCAGGTACTCACTTGGCGGGGCAGGGGAGTTATTCGACGTTGTGCCAGACCTGGCGTGTTTTGGTAAAGGCATGGGCAACGGCATGGCCGTATCGGCCCTTGTAGGTAAACGCGAGTTCATGTCGGTGCTTGATGAGGTCTTTTTTTCCATGACTTTTCCGGGGACACCACGGGGCTTGCCGCTGCCAAGGCTACTATTGAGACTGTTATGGCTGAGCCTGTTATCGAGCACATATGGGAAAAGGGCGAGAGGCTTCACAAGGGGCTTAGGAAGGGGGCGGCGGAGTGGGGGCTTAACCTGGAAATCTCAGGGCGACCACCAAGGGCCGGGCTTGCTTTTCGTAATGATAACGGAGAGATAGACCCTGTTATGCGGAGCCTCTTTTTGCAGGAGACGGTAAAAAGAGGGGTGCTCTTCGGCGGGCCGCTCTTTATCAGCTACTCTCACAGCAACGCTGATATTGATAAGACCATAGAGGTCTGTTACGAGGCATTCAGCCATGTACGAAGCGCCTTTGAGAGCCTCAGCCCCGCGTCTTTTCTTGAGGGGCAGATAGTTCGAGAGGTTTTCAGGAGCAGGAGGTGAGGATTTGACGGATTCAGGTAAAAAAAACTTTCTTATACTTGGCTGCGGCTCTATTGGAAGGCGGCACATCGCCAACCTCAGTGCCCTTGGTGTGAAGGATTTTATCCTTCTTGATAAAGACGAGAGCCGACTTCGTGAGGCCGCCGCGGGGCTCTGCAGCCCTGTGATGGTAAAGAACCTCAGCAAGGCCCTTGAGGCGCGCCCTTTTGCCGCCCTTATATGCCTGCCAACGAGCCTGCATCTCTCTTTTGCCCTGAGGCTTGCGCGAAAGGGTGTGCATTTATTTATCGAAAAACCCCTCTCAATGAGCCTTGAGGGTGTGGATGAGCTCAGTGAGATGGTTGCAAAAAAGGGCATTACCGCAATGATGGGCATGTGTTACAGGTTCCATCCCGTGATGCAGGCCATTAAGGAACGGCTGGACTCAGGCATTATCGGCACGGTTTATCATGTTAATTATTTCGGCGGTTTTTACCTGCCTTACTGGCACAGGGACGAGGACTACAGGCTTGAGTACGCGGCGCGCGCGGAACTTGGAGGCGGAGTGCTGCTGACGAGCATACACGGCCTTGACAACCTGAGGTGGCTCTTTGGAGAGGTCTCAGAGGTTAAGGCCTTTATGGCAAAGCTAAGCCCACTGCAGATGGATGTTGAGGATATGGCCCTTGGGGTAATGAGGTTTTGTTCAGGCACGTACGTATCGTGGCAGAGTGATTTTCTCCAGCAGGCCGATCAGCACAGGATGGTCATAGTGGGCGAGAAAGGCACCATGAGGTTTGATGTCTTAAAGGGAGTGGAGGAGATAAACATCGGTAATGGAGGCAAGTGGAAGACGCGCAGGATTCCCTTTGATGTTAACTCAATGTACGTACGTGAGATGGAGTGTTTTTTATCTGCCCTTGATGAGGGTCTGCCTGTAGAGGCCGGACTTACCGAGGGTATTAAGACACTGGAGCTTGCCATGAAGGTAAGGGAATCGTCCCTCAGGGATTCTGTAAAAAAGGAGTTAAAGGCATGTCTGAGTACATAAAGTTTCTGGCCAAAGGCGGCGGCGCCACCGGCATAGGTCATGTAATGAGAAGCTTAAACGTGGCGCGAGCATTGAAAGAGATGGATATGCCCGTGTATTTTCTCTTTGACGGCGAGAACTCCGCCACCGGGCTTGTGGAGGAGAATGGTTTCAGCTGGAGCAGGTACAAGACAGGCAGACCCGCACTTGCCGAGGGCCCGGCAGGGGTTGTGGTAATGGATACCGGTGACGATGTCTCGGAGTATGTAAAGTCCTTTAAGAAAAAAGGCTCAAAGGTACTGCTCATTGATAATACCACAAAGGCCTCTGGTGTGGCGGACCTCTCCATTACGCCCTCTGCCCTTATGGCTGATGCTCCGGGTAAGGACCCATACGCGGGGAGTAAGTTCGTAATAGTGGGTGAGAATTTTTTCCACGCCCAGAAAACCATGAGACCGCGCGTACACAGCCTTCCTCTTGAGATACTTGTCACCATGGGCTGGTGCGACGCAAAGAACATTACGCTAAAGGTGCTAAAAGCCCTCTATGATATGGAGGATATTCACATGACCGTTGTACTTGGCCCTGATTATCCCTTCATGAAGACAATGGAGCCATTTAAAGAAGATGGTTGGGGCAAGATTACCTTCCGTCACGGTGTTAAGGATATGGCCCCTCTTATGGCGGCCTCGCATATAGCCTTTACCGCCCTTGGAACCACTGTCTATGAGCTGGCGTTTATGGGCGTGCCTCCAATTATTTTATCCAATTACCTTGAGGACGAGAAAGACCTTAACACCCTTAAGAGCATGAAGGCAGGGGTATCCCTTGGTTTTCATCAGTCAGTTACGGACTGGGAAATCCAGAGCACGGCACGGAGGTTTGTTGAGGATGCCGGGTACTGGCGAGATGTATCGGAGCAGGCGCGCCTTCTTACTGACGGCAAGGGCGCCTGGAGGATAGCTTCCATTATAGCGGAGTTATATAAACGTGGAGGGTCGCGTTAGTGAGAACTTCGGCTTGCAGAGAGAGGGTGGCAGAGAGCAAGCACAGTGGTCTGCTTGTAGATGAGAAGGACGGCTACAGCGTAGTGGATTGCATTACCTGCGGTTTCGTACATATTGATCCCCTGCCTGATGCGGGGGATGTGGAACGTATATACAGAGAGCAGTACTTCAGCGATGAAAAACCCGGTTTTATAAAAGGCGTTCTAAAGGACCTTGAGTGGTGGAATATTGTCTATGACGAGCGTCTTGAGTTTATGGAGTCAAGGCTCTCTGGCAGGCAGCGCCGGGTACTTGATATTGGCTGCGGCCCGGGGTTTTTTCTAAAGCGCGCAACCGGCAGGGGCTGGCAGTGCCTTGGCGTGGAGCCCTCAAGACTTGCGGCCGGGTATGCCGAGGCACAGGGCCTTACCGTGAAGAACGAGTTTTTCAGCGGCCCTAAGCTTAAGGCCGAGGGGTTTGGTTTTGATGCCGTGCATATTAGCGAGGTACTTGAGCACGTTACCCACCCCCTTGATGTACTGGAAGGAGCCTATGAACTTCTTTGCGATGGCGGCATTATCTGCGCCGTAGTGCCAAATGATTACAGCCCCGTACAGAAGGTGCTGCGCGACTCACTTGGTTACAACCCGTACTGGCTCTCTGTGCCTCATCATATAAATTATTTTTCCTTTGCCTCCATGAAGGCCCTTATAAAAAAGGCGGGTTTTACCGCCGTAGAGGTATCTGCCACTTTTCCAATGGATCTTTTTCTTCTCATGGGCAGAAACTACGTAGGTGATGAGAGGCTTGGCAGAGAGTGTCACAAGTTAAGAAAAAATCTCGATACCATGCTCTCAACACCGCCTCTGAAGGGTTTTAAAAAAGAGATGTACGCGCTTATGGCAAAACACAATATCGGTAGAGAACTTGTAATATACGGAGTAAAGGGGGACAAATGGCCGGAACAATTATAATGCTCCCGGAATCCCTGCCTCTTGCGCTGCCTCTTGTAGAGTATGTATTCGGTAAAGAGGGCAGGGGTACTGTGGACCTGCTTATATTAACCAAGCAGAGGGAGAACTTTACTCCCATTACAGAGAACTTTCCCTTCAGAGAGGTCTATGTTCTTGACGAGGAGTACTACGGCGGGATTAAGACCCGTGAATCACTTGATTTTATGAGAGAGAAGGCGGCGGACCCATATGATACGGCGTACTTTCCATTTAACACCTTCAGGGCCAATGCCTTTCTCTTTGGCTCCATCATAGCCGCCGAGGCCGTGGCCGTGAACTCATCTTTATTCAAGGTGAGAGAGGCCATGCCTGAGGTAGCCTTTTCTCTTGAAAAAGGCGAGTCTTCAGAGCCCATAGTGCCCTGGGCCGGTGATATTAAGACGGTTCGCGAGACTTTGCACACTGTTGCCGATACCCTTGGTCATCTAAAAAAAGACCTTAAGGTATCAGGAGAACGCCCAAATCTCGGCATACTAAAGGGGTTTGGTCATGATCTGGAAATATTCATGAAGTACGCCTACGGCATAGACGCTGCGCGGGGAAAAAAGGTCCTTGATATAGGCGGAGGTCTGGGTTACGGCTCTCTGCTCTTATCAAAGTTCGCCGATGAGGTTGTCTTTCTTGATAAATCCGCAGATACCGCGGAGTTTGTACGTGAGACCTGGTCTTCCCATGCACCTAACCTTACGGTGCTCTGCGGCGAGACCCTTGACCTTAAGGATAGAGAAGGCACCTTTGATGTTGTCTTTCTCATGGATGTGATTGAGCATGTTGCAGAGCCCCGTCATTTGCTTGGCGATGTACGGAAACTTCTTGCCCCAGGCGGCGTACTCATACTGAGCACACCGGAGGAGGATTATTACCCCTACAGGGTATGCCCCTACAACCGCCGTGATGAGGATGGAGACGTACTGCTTAAGGAGGCCATCTGGCCCTGGCATATACAGGGCCTTGGCGAGAGGCCCATGCTCCTTATGCTTGAGGGCGCGGGGTTTTCCGTAAAAGAGAAGAGTTATACCACTTATGTGAAGGGGTATGAGCTGAAGAGGCGCCTTGCGGCGGCAAAGCAGGGCCATGATATCGGCGCGCTCTCAGAGGCGGCAGAAGAGATAACAAAGTGGGATATAGGGGACTTTGCCCTTACGTTCAGCAGGGACCCTGTGTTTTCTGCGGCATCATATAACGTAGTTGCGAGAAAGGAGGGCTAAGTGGCCATACGCACAAGGGCGGCGGTACTTGAGAGTAAAGAGAGCCCCCTTCTTGTAAGAGAGATAGGTCTGAAACCTCCGGGGCCGGATGAAGTCCTTGTGAAGATGGAGATGGCCGGGCTCTGCCGCAGCGACCTTAACGCCATTACCGGACACACAAGGTACAACATGCCCCTTGTCCTCGGCCATGAGGGCGCTGGCAGGGTGGTGGAGACAGGGCCGGGTGTTACAAACCTTAAGTGCGGAGACCGTGTTGCGCTGAGCTGGGCCGCGTACTGCGCAGAGTGTTACTTTTGCCGCAGAGAGCAGACCCATCTCTGCAGTGCCGTGGCATGGCCCCGTGGAAGGGGTTTACTGCCTGACGGCACAACAAGGTTCAGCGATACTAAAAAAGAAATCTATCACTTTAACGGAGTATCTTCCCTTAGCGAGTATACGGTTGTGTATAAGACAGGCTGCGTGCCTGTCTCCGAAGACGTACCCCTGCATATAGCGGCGGCTACGGGGTGTTCTGTTGTAACGGCCTTCGGTGCTGTATTCAGAACAGCAGGAGAGGCCATGACCTGCGGCGCCACATGTATGGTGGTTGGCGGCGGATGCGTTGGTACAGCCGTAATAGAGGCCCTGAGGCTAAAGGGGGCGGGCAGGATTATACTCATAGAGAGGGACAAAAAAAAGTGGCGCTCCGGGGTTGCCGATAACTACGGCGATAGTATTAATAAGGCGGAGACTGATGAGATTACCAACGGTGTGGGACCGGATATAGTCTTTGACTGCGTGGCCTCAAAGGAGACCATCGCAGGCTCAATGGCAGCGGTACGAAGAGGCGGCACCGTGGTGATGGTAGGGGCGCCGCATCCCCTTATGAAGATAGAGCTGAATGCCGTTGATTTTCACCTTGAGAAAAAGCTCATAGGCTCGCTCTACGGCTCAAGCGACCCTGTACGGGATATGCCGAGAATCTTTGATCTCTACGAGTGGGGCCTCCTTGACCTTGATGAGGGGCAGAGCCGTACATACGGTCTTGACGATATAAATCTTGCCTTAACCGCTCTTGAGGAGCAGGGCGGTAAGATTACCATAAACTTTGATTAAGGGGCAGTAAGGCGCGAGTGGGTTCATGTGAGATGGGGTCTGAGAGGCGGGGGAATAGAAGAGAGCGAGAGCGGTTTAAATCCAGTGCATAACAAGGAGGATTACTATGAGGTTATTTCTCGATACAGCTGATATTAATGAGATAAAGAAGGCTAAGGCATGGGGAGTGCTTAGCGGTGTTACCACGAACCCCTCTATTATAGCGAGGCAGAAAAAGGATTTTTTCTCCCTTGCCACGGAGATATGCGAGACCGTGTATCCCATGCCCGTAAGCCTGGAGGCCGTTGACAGAGAGCCCGAGGCCATGGCGGATCAGGCAAGAAAGCTCTCTGAGATTTCACGTAATGTCGTGGTAAAGCTTCCGGCAAATCCCGCGGGCATGGAGGCCCTTACACTGATTCGCGGCGAGTCCGTAAAGACTAACCTCACCCTTGTCTTCTCACCCACGCAGGCGTTGCTTGCGACTATGGCGGGCGCTGATTTTATCAGTCCTTTTATAGGCCGCCTTGAGGACAGAGGTTATGACGGGCTTGGCATGGTGCGTGAGCTCATGGAGGCACTGGATCGTCATGAGTCAAAGACAGAGGTCATTGCCGCGTCCATCCGCGACCCTCATCAGATAGTGGAGATAGCAAAGGCCGGTGTTCATATCGCAACCGTGCCTTTTGTCATACTTGAGAAGATGCTCCTTAATACCATGACGGATATGGATCTTGATAAATTCCTAAAAGACTGGGAGGAGGTGCCGGGACGTGAGTACATGTTTAGAGAAGAGATCAGAAAAGCGGCTGGAGCTTAGGGCCGCTGTATTTAACGGCCCCGGAGAGCTGGGGGTGCGGCGTTGGAGTTTTTTCGGGCCTCAGGCCGGAGAGGTACTTGTCCGTGTAATGGCCTGCGGCATATGCGGCAGCGATCTGAATATATTTCACCGTGACCCGCCTGTGCCCGTGTACTGGGCGGGACACGAGATTAGCGGCGTTGTAGAGCACAGGGGGCGTGGTGTGCGGGGGCTGAAGGTAGGGACAAGAGTCTGCCTCTCTCCCCTTGTGCCGTGCCGTAAATGCGCCCTATGTAAGAGCGGGCGCAAAAACCTCTGCAAGAGCGCTGCCTTTGTAAGCTTTAACCGTCCCGGCGGGTTTGCCGATATGGTGGCCGTGCCGGCGGCAAATGTCTTTGAGATTCCCGATGAGCTGGGTTTTCATGAGGCCGTCCTTGTAGAGCCCTTTGCAGACGCCCTTCACGCCCTCTCTGTCGCGGGGTCTGTAGCAGGAAAAAGGGCCCTTGTCATCGGGTGCGGCACGCTTGGGCTTCTTACCATAAAGGCCCTTAAGATTGAAGGCGCCTCATATGTAACGGCACTTGCAAGGCATGAGTATCAGAGAGAGCTTGCTCTATCCATGGGAGCTGATGCGGCAGTAGACCCTGCTCTTGCCTCTCATGAGAGACTCGCGGGGGAGGAGCCCTTTAATCTGGCCTTTGAGACCGCGGGCGGTTACGGCAGCGACTCCATTACTACTTCCATAGAGGTCATGGAGCCGGGGGGGATTATCGTACTCTCAGGCGTTCATTATAATACGCCGAGGATGAACCTTAAGAACCTCACTGAGAGAGAGATTCAGGTTAGAGGCTCTCAGCGTTACAAACGAAGGGATTTTGTAAAGGCCCTTGGTCTCTTTGCCGAGGGGCAGGTGCAGGCAGGGGCACTTATAACGCATAAAGTGGCCTTGAGGGAGATTATGGATGGCTTTGATATCGCCTTTCATAAAAAGACCTCTAAGGCTGTAAAGGTGGTGGTATGTCCGTAAGTACGGCAGGAAAAAACATACTCATAATCTCAGGGGGCGTAGAGGCACTGCCCATTATAGAGAGCGCCCGTGAGATGGGGCTTCGCGTCGTGGTATCTGACGCAGACCCCTCTGCGCCGGGTTTTGCCCTTGCCCATGAGAGTATCGTGGCAAGCACATATGATGCGGAGGAGACTCTGAGGCTTGCGCGTGTATCCAATGAAGGCAGGCGCATAGACGGGGTTATATCCGCTGCCGCCGATGTGCCGGTAACCGTGGCAGCGGTGGCCGAGGGGTTGGGGTTGCCGGGCCCGTCTCTAAGCTCTGCGCGCCTTGCAAGTGATAAGTTTTTAATGAAAAAGGTCTTTAAAGATATGGGCGTGCCTGTGCCGTGGTTTGCCCTTGTAAAGGGAGCGGAGGAACTTAAGACCTTTATTGAGGCGCAGGATAAGCCCCTTGTCATAAAACCCGTGGACAGCCGAGGGGCGCGCGGGGTAGTGCGTCTGAGTAATGGCGTTGACCCCACGTGGGCATATTTCGAGGCCCTTAAAAACTCCCCTTCAGGCCGTGTCATGGCCGAGGAGTGGGTGGACGGAGAGCAGCTCAGCACAGAGTCTGTTGTAGCAGGAGGGGCTGTTGCTACACCGGGGCTCTCGGATAGAAACTATGAGTATATTGAGAGGTACGCCCCTTATGTCATAGAGAACGGCGGAGACCTGCCGGCACGTCACTGGCCGGGAGAGTTATCTGCCATTGACAGGGTTATCCTCAGGGTTGCACGCGCCTTTGGCATAGACAACTGGACCATAAAGGGAGATATCGTAATGACGGGCCGCGGCCCCGTGCTTATTGAGGCCGCACCAAGGCTTAGCGGCGGGTATTTTTGCACTCATACGATACCAATATCAACGGGAGTGAATATCGTAGAGGCGGCAATACTGCTGGGACTTGGCGTAAAGGTGGACCTTGATGAGTACAGACCTGCCTTTAACAGGTTTGTCTAACAGAGGTTCTGGTTTCCCGAGCCGGGTATTGTAAAAGAGATACGCTGTCTTGCGGACCTTGGGAGTTTACCGGGCATTGAGATGCTGAGACTTCATGTAAGAGAGGGCGATAACCTCGCGCCTGTAGTCTCACACCCGGGGCGTGCTGGCATGGTGATAACCACGGGAGACTCAAGGGAGGAGGCAGAGGCAAGGGCCATGCGCGCTATCTCCTCTTTGCAGATTATAACCGAGAAACCATTAAGGATGGCGCTCTGATGATAAAGAGAATACTCCTGCTTCAGCCCAATATGAAGATAGCCACCTCGGGCCAGCGCATAGTCTACCCGCCTATGGGGATTATGTACCTAGCATCTGTGCTTGAGGCACGAGGTTATACCGTGTCCATACTTGATTGTCAGACAGAGGGGCTTGACAGAGAGGCGCATCTTTATGATGGGTACGTTGATGTGGGCCTGCCCATGAAAGAAGTTGGGGAGAGGATTAAGGAGTTTCGTCCGGACCTTGTGGGCATAAGCTGTAATTTTTCCGTAATGGTAGGCTCCATGAACGAGACGGCCAGACTCGTAAAGGAGATTTTTCCCAGGGCCGTAGTAGTGGTTGGCGGTAATCACCCTACCTCCATGGCAGAGGAGGTTATGGAAAATGATGTCATTGATTTTGTCTTAAAGGGAGAGGCAGAGCTGTCTTTTCCCGCACTTCTTGAGGTCATGGCAGGGAGCTGCAGGGGCTGTGATGATTGTGACTGCGGTAAGGGCGCCAATGAGAGCAATGATAATATAAAGAGTGATGAGAATGAGGCCCTCTCATTTGAGGACGTTGCGGGCCTTGTCTGGAGAAAAAACGGAGAGGTAATTAATAACGCGCAGGGCCCTTTTATAGAGGACCTTGACTCATTGCCGTACCCTGCCTGGCATTTATTTCCATATGAGAAGTACTCAAGTCATTATAAACCAAATAAGGTTACATGGGGGCAGCCTCAGGCCATGCCCACGGTTCTTACCACGCGCGGGTGCGCGGGAACGTGCGTCTTCTGCTCAGTGCACAGAACCATGGGGCGACGGTTCCGCGCGCGCAGCCTTGATGAGGTATTTCGCGAGATACGCTTTCTTATAGACAGGTACAAGATAAAAAAACTCATGATAATAGATGACAACTTTACCCATGACAAGACAAGGGCAAAGGAGTTCTGTGATGAGTTCAAGAGGCAGGGTTTTAATATTGAGATTCACTTCATGGTCCTTGCGCTCTGGTGCATGGATGAGGAGCTTATAGATAAACTCGTTGATATAGGCTGCGTCTCCATGGGTTTTGCCATAGAGTCAGGGGTTCAGGATGTGCTTACAAAGGTAGTTAAAAAACCCCTTAAGCTGAGTAAGGCCATGGAGGTTCTGAGATACGCAAAGAAAAAGGGCGTACACCTTACGGGCACCTTTGTCATTGGACTTCCCGGTGAGACCAAAAAAGACATTAGAAGGTCTCTGTACATGGCCAATTACAGCGGGTTATTTGACAGCAGGGAGATTTATATAGCTACTCCGCTTCCCGGAACCGAGCTCTTTAAGAGGTGTGAGACAGAGGGTTTGTTTGCCGATGGGTTCAGCTACGATAGGCTTGAGGTGGTAAAACCCAATATTACGACAAAGGATTTTACCTCCACGTATATTGAAACCATAGTTGAGGCCGATAGAACCCATCACCTTATAAAGTCCAATCCTGCGGCAGCGCCCCATTATATAAGTGATGTTTGGCGGAGGAAGAGGCCCATTTTTTTAAAGGTCCTCTATGAGACCTCTGGCATGTTCGTAAAGTACGATCTTCTTAAGATGCGGGAGAGATACCCTTAAAGTACTGCAGCCTTGAAGGAAAGGATACCGCTTATGTCACGGCTTAATCTGTACACATTATTTCACTGCAATCTGGCCTTTTCTCTCATATCAAGAGAGGAGTTTCCTGATGTTATCAAAAACTGTTATTGGCCTATTCTCTCTCTTGCCGGGGAGGGTATACCCGTAGGGATTGAGATGCCTGCATGGACTCTTCGTGAGGTTCATGGACTGGACCCGTCATTTACCGTACGCCTCAGGGAATTACTGAGTGCGGGCAAGATCAGTTTTATTGGTTCAGGTTACGCCCAGTCCATTATGCCTCTTATCCCTACAGGGGTTAACAGAAGGAACCTTAAACTTGGCAATAAATACTACAGAGAAATTCTCGGCCTCACGCCATCAATAGCCCTTGTGAATGAGCAGACTTTTTCCGCAGGGCTTGTGGGGCTTTATAAAGAGGCCGGTTACAGGGCCATAATAATGGACTGGAATAATTGTTCACGCCATAACGGGTATGAGCAGGAACTGCTTTATTCGCCTCAGCGAGCCTCGGGCAGGCTATCAGGTGAGAGTATAGGGCTGCTCTGGTCCAACTCCATTGCCTTTCAGAAGTTTGGCCGCTGCGTTCACGGCGAGCTCTCTACGGCGGAGTACAAGGATTACCTGCTCTCCCATTACAGGGAGGGCACGGAGAGGGCCTTTGTTACATACTCAAATGATGCCGAGGTCTTTGATTATAAGCCGGGGCTTGGTAAGAGACCGCGAGGTGATTTTGAGAGGATAAGAGGTCTCTTAAAAGAGCTTATGAAGGAAAAGAAATTCGCCTTTCTAAGACCTGAGGAGCTTCTCCATAAGTTCAAGGACAGCGCACGTATTCGTCCCGTAAGGCTTGAGTCCACTGAGACGCCTATTGTCTGCAAAAAGCAGGAGAGATACAATCCGCTGCGCTGGAGCGTGACGGGCAGGGACAGCGCGCACCTGAACGCGCGGTGCCTTGGTCTGTATAAGAGGCTTACGACCCTTGGCGAGAGCGGCGTGAATTGTGAGGATCTCTTATGGGAGATGCTCTGCGAGGTATGGGGAAGTGATTTTCGTACAAATACAGCTGATGATAAGCTTGCTTATTTAAACGAACGTCTGGGATGGCTGAGCTTTGAGACAGGTGAGCTTATGATAAAGGCCGGGCTTCTAAAGAGACAGGGAGCCCTTGTCCTTGAGAATGCCGGTGCTGCGGAAGAGTCTGTTGAGTCAAGTGCCGAGAGGGTCCTTAGCGCCACAGGCACCACCGGTCTAACGGCTTTTTCCGTGCCCATAAAAAGGGCGGCGGCAGGTACTGTGGGTGGACGCGGTATGGGGATGGGGCGGGGAGGGGTGGATATTTACGAGGATACACGCCGCCTTTGTCTAAGTACGGAGTCCCTTGAGATTGAGCTCCTGAAAGACAGGGGCCTTGCCGTAAACTCTCTCAGTTTTCTTAAGGTATCAGAGCGCCCTCTCCTTGGCACTCTTGAACACGGTTACTTTGACTCCATAGAGCTTGGAGCGGATTATTTTTCAGGCCATCTCATACACACGGACAGGGCCGGTACAAAGACAACGGACCTTCTGCCCGTACAACCCCTTATCACAAGGGACGAGAGCGGGGTAAGTGTTTCCGCGGTTATTGATACGGCTATAGGCAGGCTTGTAAAGGAGTACCGTATCCCGGTACATGGAGAGGAGTTTTCCATCAGATACAGGTTTAACGCGCGGGGGCTGCGGGCCTCAAGCCTGCGCCTTGGTATTTTTACTTTTATGCCCGAGGTTTTTAACCGTAAAGATATGTGGTTTGAGACGGTAAACGGCGGTACCGGTCCTGAGAGGTTTAAACTCACCGGCCGCACCCTTGCACATGAAAAACCCGTAAGCCCGGCCATCTCGGCCTCAACGTGTCTCGGGGCAACAGAGGGATGGGTGAGCTTCGGGGATAAACAAAAGAGTATCTGCATATCAAGTGAGCGCGGATTTGTGCATACCTTTCCAATGATTAATTACAGAGAATGCGGTGAGAAGTTTTTTTTACGTCTTTACCACTCCGCGGGCGAGGTGGATGATACCGCCTACTGGGTGTGGCGGGGAATGAACGAGATGAGTTTTAAGGTAAGCGCAAAGAACTTATCATAACAGAGAGCTGAGCTGGTACAAGGAATTGATATGACGATTTTCGAGTCTAATTGCCGTGCCATTGAGAAACAAGACAGCATCCTTGCCGAGAGGCTGCGGGCCTTCAGTAAAGAGACCGCCACGCTCTACAGGGGCAAGAACAAAGAGTATGTCCTCACCTACAAGGGCCGTCTCTTTAACAGCCGTTACGGGCCCTGGAAAGAGGCCGACCAGCAGGCCGATGAGATACTTGGAAAAAAACCCGACTCCGTGGCCCTCTTTGGGCTTGGCTGCGGTTATCTTATGCGCACACTCTTAAAGCGCGGAACTCAGAAGATTTTTATCTACGAGCCCTCCATGGAGATACTAAAGGGCGTGCTCATGAAGGTAGATCTCAGCAGAGAGTTCTCGGGGCAGAGAGTATATCTGGCTAATTACATAGGGCCTTTTATAGCACGAGTTCAGCAGTTCACAGAGGGTATTGACAGTATTATCGGGTACCATACCATGCCGTACAGGCTGCTGTATCAGGGTGAGTTAAAGGAATTTCTTATTAAGATACAGAACGCCCATACCTCGCAGATGGTAGGCATAAAGACGGAGATAGACTCAAGGCTGGACTGGCTTATGAATTATTTCGCCAACCTTAACGCCTTTTCAACATATCCATCCGTGGATGTTTTGAAAAACAAGTTCAAGGGCGTGCCCATGATTATCGTAGGCGCGGGGCCGTCGCTGCGGAAAAACGTCGCTCTTCTCGCGGGGATTAAAGACAGGGCCTTTATTGTCTCCGCTGTTACGGCGTATAAGTCCCTTCTCAGTTACGGTATTACCCCCCATGCGGTAATATCAGGGGAAAAAGTAAACCTTGAGGAGTACTTTGATGGCGGCGGCGCAGATAAGAAAATACGCCTTATACTCTCAGAGGTCTCACATCCGGAGATGTTCGGTAGAGACGCCCGCGGCAAATTTATCTTCTACAGCCCCTTTCTCGCCCTAAGCCTTCAGCAGGCAAGCCTCTGGGGCAGTAAATCATTTGTCTCAATCGGCGGCTCCGTAACTACGGCCATGTTTGACATGGGGGTAATGTTCGGCTGCGACCCCATAATATTTCTCGGCCAGGACTTGGCCTTTGATAAAGACATGACCCATGTGGGAGGCGGGGTTTACGATAAGCAGAGAATAGTTATTGATAAGGACAAGGGGGTAGTTAAGGTAAAGGAGCATTATATCTCAGGGCACCGGCGCACCATTACGCACAAGCTGCAGTGGCTGCAGGGTGTTAACGGCGAGCCTGTTGCCAGTAAATACGATTGGGTAACTTTTCATCAGTGGTTTGAGCGTTATACGGCCCTCCTGAAAGAGCAGTTTCCGCAAATCCGTGTCTACAACGCCACAGAGGGAGGGGCCTTTATAAAGGGCATGGAGCATATCTCCCTTAAAGAGGTTATTGAGAGAGATTTAAGAGAGTGCGCGCCCGTAGATAAGATACTTCAGAGGGGCGAGTCCACGCCTCCTGATATTGATATTAACGGGCTTATAGAGTCCTTTACGAACATAGAGGATAAGGTAGGGCTTGTGGCAAAACTCTCGGGTAAGATTATAAAAGACGCCGGCATACTTAAGGTCGCTTTTATATCACGTGGACTGCATACCGAGCTTGGCGGTAGACTTGATGGTATCAGAAAAAAAGAACGCAGGCTCTTTAAGGCCGTATGCGAGGTCTCTTTTTTATGGGAGGCCCTTGTGGAGTATACATATGACCTGAAGCAGTACCTTAAGGAGGATGAGGATATCTCAACGGAAGATCAGTTCAGAAAGGATATTGAGCGCACTATTCGTACATACAAAGAGGTGCGTAAGATGTGCCTGCTCTTTCTTCCAAAGATATCAGAGGCCCTTGCACTGGTTCGGGGTATGCGTTTGGAGCGTCGCGGTGAGATGGCGGCGGCTGTTAATAAAAAGTGAAGAAGACAAGAAAGGAGTCTCCCATGATTACGGAAATATACCTTGACGAGACGAGGCTGGATCTCAGCGGTGTAACACGGAGCTCTACCGTGGGTGACCTTGTAGATGCCGTGGAGTCTGATTTAAAACCCCTTCGCCGTTTTATTATGGAGTTATGGGTTGACGGCAGAAACGAGGGCGCCGCATGGAAGGACGGGGTGGCTATTAACGAACCTGTGAAGAGGTACGGCGAGCTGCGCCTCTTTACAAGCGATATTGACCACGTAGTGCTGCAGGGCATATACACGGCAGGGGAGTACATTACCTTTATCTGCGACCTTGCGCTGAATATGACTGGAGCGCTTCGGCGCGGCTCCGGGGAGATAGACAACCACCTTGGCGCTATTATTGAGAGCACCGGAGAGATGGTGCGAACCATGGACGCGCTTTACAGGTGCGGACTTGCCTACGGGATAGAGGTATTTAAAGAGAATCCCGTTGAGTACTACGAGTCCATACTTCAGAATATGTCCGCGTTAAAGGACGCCCGGCTGGCTCTGGACAACGTGCTGCTTGCAGATATACTGGAGTACGAGTTTACGCCTCTTCTTAAGGAAATGGAGGAAAAAGTCTTCTGCCGACGAGATATGTGATGGGGTATTAAAGTTTCTTACCTTGCTGCCGATAAGATTATTAAGAGTCCGGTTTTGAGTTGGGCGTGAAAGGAGGGATGTATCTGAGAAGCCTTTTACTCTACGGACAGTTAATTATCTGGCAGGGATGCCGTAACACACTAAGGAGGGTAAGAACATGGCTTTAACGATTAATACCAACATAGCTTCACTGCTTGCGCAGCAGAACATCAGCTCTTCCAACGCAATGTTGAAGATAAGTGTTCAGAGGTTGTCATCAGGTCACAGGGTTAACAGCTCTGCTGATGATGCCGCGGGTCTTGCCAGAGCCGATCAGCTCCGCAGTCAGTCCAGGATGATTCAGGCCGCCATGCGGAACGTCAATGACGGCGTAAGCGCAATGGAAATCAGTGATAAGGCCGCCGAGCAGGTAACAAACATCATTACAAGGATGGGTGAGCTTGCAGCCAGCGCCGCACAGGGAACTCTTGATTCCAACACAAGAACATTCTTTAAAGATGAGTACGACAAACTCATAAACGAGATAGACAGGATAGCGGGTACAACGGAGTTTGGCGGTTTTAAGCTCCTTAACGGCTCCATCTCATCGCTAACCATGTTTATTGGTTTTAAGAACTCCGTAGATAACCAGTTAAGTGTAAGTCTTGTAGCCCTTACAAGTGCGGGCGCCACAGGCAACGTTGGCCTCAGTCTCGCCGCAGGGGCCCTCTCAAGCGTAACAGGCGCTCTTAACGCACTTGACGCCATATCAGTAGCACTTAACAGAGTTAACAGCGCAAGGGCCGTATACGGCGCCACAACCAACAGGCTCAACGTAGCGCTGCAGAACCTTCAGGTAACATTCACCAACTTCCAGGCCGCTGAGTCCAGGGTCAGAGACGCTGACTTTGCCTCAGAGACGGCTACGTTCACAAAGAACCAGATTATGGTTCAGGCAGGTATCTCAGTACTTGCCCAGGCAAATACGCTGCCGCAGAGCGCGCTACAGCTCTTAAGGTAGAGTAAGAAGGCCGCACTGACTTTTCCCCCTACGGGTGAGGTGGCCCGCGCCGCCTCACCACCCGCCTATGGGTAAAAAGGGGATTGGACTAAAAGGCCAGCCAGAGTCTGAGAGACGAGGGGAGAGGCCGGTTACTTAAGAAATGGGAGGACGTTATGACCATCACTGCGGCAGGGCTCGTCTCAGGTATTGATTACGATACTATTATTCAACAGCTTGTAAACGTGAAGAGTCTGCCCGTTGACCAGCTTATATCAGATAAGAAAACCCTGGAACACGCGCAGTCCTCATACACTACTCTTGCGGCTCGTATAACAGACCTTGAGACCGCGGCCAATGATCTGCGCTCCTCCACGGGTTTTGATTCTTTTACCGCTTCAAGCAGCGCCACCGCCATACTTGACGCCTCTGCCACAACTACGGCCCTTGCCGGTTCATCCGTTATAGTTGTAAACGCCCTTGCGCAATCACATAAGATTGCCGCCGACGGCGTAGCCGCCTCAACAACGGTTGTAGCCTCAGCAGCGGGTTCGTTTAATTTTACCGTGGGCACAGGCACCATGCAGAGCGTTGCCGTTGACGCCACCACTACCATCACTGGCCTCAGCGATGCCATTAACGCACTTAACACAGGCGTATCCGCATCCGTTGTAAACGACGGCACCTCATACCGTCTTGTCCTTACCGCAAAATCCACGGGCATAGCCAACCAGATAACAATTAATCAGAACGATACCACGCTTGCTTTTAATACAACGCTTCAGGCTGCCCAGGACGCCTCCATTACAGTAGACGGTCTGGCCGTAACGCGTTCATCCAATACCATAAGCGATGTACTTACAGGCGTTACCCTTAACCTGAAGAGCACGGGTGCGTCCGCGCCCGTAACCGTTACAACAACGCGTGACGTAGGGGAGATAGAAAAAAAGGTCGTAGCCCTTGTAGACAGGTATAACGCTGTAATGAGCTACATAAAATCCAATAACCGATATGATATTGATACAAAGACCGGAGGCACCTTATTCGGAGACCCTGTTGCCAGAAGCATAGAAGACGAGCTCAGCAGAATAATGACCTCTGCCATAAGCGGCCTGCCCAATACCATGAACAGGCTCCTCCATGCCGGTGTTACAAGAGACAGCACCGGTGTCATGTCCCTTAACAGTACAACCCTTAAAGACGCCCTTAACGCAAACTACGATGACGTGGTAAACCTCTTTGTGGAGGGCACCAGTACCTCGGGTTTTGGAAAACTAATATATGATCTTGCCAAATCCATGAATGACAGTGTTGACGGAAGGGTTACAAAGAAGCAGGAGGGCCTCGGTGATCACATTGCCTCTCTTGTGGTGAATATTAATCAGAAAGAGCAGGAGTTAAGCGATTATGAGGCCACGCTGAGGGTACGTTTCTCGCTCCTTGAGAGCACCCTTGCAGGTCTTAAGGCTCAGGGACAGTTCCTGGGCGCAGGCGGGTTCTAAGGAGGAGGTTGGATGAAGGGTATTAAGGCTTATCAAAAGGTTCAGGTAATGACATCTGACAGGGTACGGCTGGTGGTGATGCTCTACGAGGGTGTGATTAAGTTCAACAGGCTTGCTGCGCTGGCTATAAAAGATAATGATATTGAGAAGCGAAGCCAGTACATAAACAGGTCTGTTGCAATCATAAGCGAGCTCTGCAACTCCCTTGATATGGAACGCGGCGCCGAGGTGGCCCTTAACCTCAGAGACCTGTATCTACACTCTCTGGCCCGTCTTGCAGAGGCCAACAACCAGAACTCCGTAAGGATTATAGATGGCGTAACAGCTCTTTTTGCAGAGGTAAAGGAGGGCTGGGACGCACTTGCTGCCTCAGGCGCGAACGCAGGAAAACCTGCCCTTGAAGCGGGGGCGCGATATGGAGCTTAAGAGCGGTGAGAGAGTTTATTTACTAAAGAGATTACTTGCTATTGCCAGGGCCCAGCATGGACTCTTTTCAGAGAACCGCCTTACTGAACTTGCGGGGTCTATACTTGAGCGTGATGAGATTATCGCGCAAATCAGCAGGATAAGCGCCGTAGAGGCCGATAGAAAAGAGGAGCACGATATTATACGGCAGATACTTGTCTTTGACGGAGATCTGCGCGTATGCATGGAAGGCGCCCTTGAAGAGACAAGCCGTGAACTGCAGAAACTATTACATTGTACCAGGGCACACAGGGCCTATGTTTCGCCTATGGTTAACGTGAAATCACAAAGGTACTCTAAAGATGGATAATATAAATGAGAGAGAAGAGGTGATGTATATGGTTGGCATGATCTCCAATAATCGCGAGTATGTAAGGATAGACGATAGTATACCCGTGTATTATGTGGCCAAGCAGGGTGTGAATATTACAGACACCGCCGTAAATATACGGGAGCTCAGATCTTTTTCAAGAAAGGTGGAGGCCATCTCATCGGACGACCCTGATATGTACAACCTGCTCCTTGAGATAAACCGTAAACTCAAATCCCTGCTCACACAGACAGTAAGCGAGCGGTGTTTTGAGATACCCGAGGCGCGTATAGAGAACATCAGCGGAGGGGGTCTCAAGATACTCTGCAACAAACAGTTCAACGAGGGCGATGAGCTGGCCATCAAATTATTTCTGCCCAACCAGACGCAGGACCTTGATGTCACCGGAGAGGTGGTCTGGGTATGCGATAATATCGAGGGTGGCTGGAAGGTGGGGATAAAGTTTGTTGATATGGACGACCGGGTAAGGGAGAGGATTGTGCGTTATATCTTTGCCTGGCAGAGAAGGATGCTCCGCGGCAGCAGAGATACAGACGATAGGCAAAACACTGACTGAGCAGGTGTGTCAGAGGTTGGCTCTCATGGAGATAAACCTCATTTAATTTTTTTTTTAACTGTACCCATAAGCCATAAAAACCCCCCTTGAGATAATCTCAAAGGGGGTTTTATTATCCGTGATATATCGTAACGCGCATCTTATCTGAAGATATCCTCATCCGCTCCGGGGGCGAACTTTTTCTTCTCCACAAGGATGCTAACACGCCTGTTAATGGGATCAAAGGTGTCCCTTCCGTTAAGCGGCACCACGTCCGCGAAACTCGATACCCGGGAGACTCTTTTCTCATCAAGACCGTTTTTTACAAGCTCCCTTCTCGCGCTGTTGGCCCTCTCCGCGGCAAGCTCCCAGTTTGTGTGTTCCTTATTGGCGAACTTGAAACTATCTGTATGACCCTCTATGGCTATCTTGTACGGCATCTTTTTAAGTGATTCCGCAAGTACCTTGAAGACCTCTTTGCCCCTCTGTACAAGCCTGCCGCCGCCACGCTCAAACATGGGGCTGTCATCCAGGTCCACAAGCTCAAGCCTTACGCCGTCATTGGTGGTAAATATAAGTATCTGATCCTTCAAGTCCCGAAGATGTGTGTTTATTGACCTTGAGAGCAGAATGCTTATACTGCTCGAAGCGCTGCTGCTTGGTTTTGGCACGGCAGCATCAGCCGCCTTATTAAGCATTACTGGGTTACCGCTCATTATGGATACGCCTTTACCGCCTCCGGCCTCTGTACCCTCGAATATGGTGTAACTCCTGAAGTACTCGGCCATGTCCTTCTTGGCCTCAATGGACATCATGGCCACAAGCCAGAGAACCATGAAAAAAGCCATCATGGCAGTAACAAAATCAGCGTAGGCCACCTTCCACGCCCCGCCGTGATGACCGCCTCCGTGCCCTTTTTTTATTATCTTCTTTATTATGATTGGCTGGTTTTCGTTATTTTCCATTACCAAACCTTATACCTTTTCCCTTAAGTACAGGGATTACTTTTTCTTCTTCTTAATAGCGTCCTCAAGGTCTTTAAAAGATGGACGGGCGTCACTGAATATGGTCCTTCTTCCGGCCTCTACCGCCATCTGCGGTGGCAGGTCTTTTGCAAAGGCAAGAAGAGCTATCTTTATTGCCTCAATGTATTTGCCGTCCTCTCTGTTCTTGTGTTCAAGGTGACTGCCAAGGGGGCCCACTACGCCGTAACTCAGCAGTATCCCAAGGAAAGTCCCGACAAGGGCCGCCGCAACGCTGTGCCCTATGACCTCAGGGCCGTCGCTCATCTTGCCCATGGTAATAACAATGCCCAGCACAGCCGCCACAATACCAAACCCGGGCAGCGCGTCGCCTACCTTTGTAATAATCCCCGGCGTTATCGCCGCTTCCTCATGATGGCAGTCCATCTCAATATCCATGAGGTCTTCCATCTCCGTAGGTTTAATGCCGATGATAAATACCCTCAGATTGTCGCAGAGAAAATTCAGCGCGTGGTGGTTCTTCAGTATATCCTTACAGCTCTTGAAAAGCGGGCTGGTCTTGGGATTTTCCACATCTTTTTCAACGGATAAAAGACCCTCTTTTTTTATCTTCGAGAATATGCCGTAGAGCAGAGTAAGCAAAGAGATGTAATTTGACTTTTTAAGCGAGCCGCCTTTGATAATACCTGGGATGGCCTTGAAAACACCGAAAAGCAGTTTCGAGGGGCATGATATAACAAGGGCGCCGCCTGCCGAGCCGCCTATGATAAGAAGCTCTACGGGCTGAACAAGAATCGCCAGGTTGCCTTCTTCCAGGAGGTAGCCGGCAACAACCGAGCCAAAGACAACGACTAATCCTATGATAGGAAACATAAGTGTCCTTTACTTTCTTTAAAGTTATTCTGCGGTTTTTTTTGAACTGTATATTCACTGCTGATATGCCCTTCCGCCTAACCGTCCCACTATTTAAAACATCGGATGTGTAGAGTAAAACTTTATAAAAAAAATCTTCTCTATCTCTTGAATTCTCATTCTCAACCCAAGCCTATCCTCACATAAGAGCGCAGTGCCGCTCTTATTGTCGCTAAAGACCTCTCTGTGTCACAAATCAGACAATTTAATTTTCATATTGACAGTCCCCCTCCTTTTAAGTACAATAATTTCACACCTCGAATCACATCAAACCCCGGCACAATCTACTCTGACAAACACCACCCTGATCCACACCCTGGCGGGTATATGGGGATGGGGGAACATCGGGGTTGCCTTGAGAAACCCCGATCCACACCCTGGCGGGTATCTGGCACCTGGGCGGACTTGTTTTGTGTCCGCACTTGTATTCTTGCAGCATCTCACACGGGCGGATTTGTTTTGCGGACTTGTATTTACCGCAGGGCTAAGATGCATTCCGGCGAACATGCACTCTGTTGTAGGGGGTATCTTGTACGTATGGTGTACTTGTGCTTGGCTGCAGGTTTACTTTGTACTTATGGTTAATCTGTAATTGTTTTATTGGCGGGTTTTTCTTTGCCATGCTCTTATCACAGGGTTTTGCCGCTGCGATGGTTTTTTTATTACACACAAGGCAGACTCTTCAAGGCCGCGTTACAGGATACAGCCTTCAATAAACTCTCATCACGGAACATTCATCCCGCGCCACACTAAACACTCTCATCATGAGATACATCCTCGAGATCATATTCTTATAAAAGGAGATATGCATGAGGAAACGGAATGTTCTACTGGTTGAAGAGGACGGCTCGTTGTGTCAATTTCTTAAAGAAAAATTTCGTGCCGAGGACTACCTCGTAAACACAATCAAAAAACCTGACGCGGCCATTAGTTATATACGCCGCAACACCCCAAATGTTGTCATAGCCGACCTGAACCTAACGGGTATAAACGATATTGAGTTCGTGCGTTCTATCACAGGTGCAAGCCCAAGTACGAGCGCCATTGTCATCCCCTGTGACGGCTCCATTAAAAAGGCCATGGAGGCCCTTAACGCAGGGGCCTTCTCGTACATCAAAAAACCTTACAATAAAGTCGAAGTTCTTGTAACCATAGAAAAAGCCTTTGAGGTTAGCGAGCTTACGGCGGAAAACCTCAGGCTTAAACGTAATATAAGCCGTAAACTCATGGACCGTATTCTTGGCACAAGCGAAAAAATAGAACATGTAAGAAGCATTATAAACAAAGTGGCTGATACGGACTCCACTGTCCTTATCCTCGGCGAGAGCGGAACGGGAAAGGAGATAGTGGCAAGGGCCCTTCACTTTGGCAGTAACAGGTCAAGCGAGCCCTTTGTCCCCATCAACTGCGGAGCCATCCCCGAAGACCTTCTTGAGAGCGAGCTCTTTGGTCATGAAAAAGGGGCCTTTACAGGTGCTATCGCCACTAAAATCGGCAGATTCGAGGCCGCGAGCGGGGGCACTGTCTTTCTTGACGAGATAGGCGACATGAGCCCGGGTCTGCAGGTAAAGATACTAAGGGTTCTGCAGGAAAAGGAGTTTGAGAGAGTGGGGGGAAGAAAGACCATAAAGGTTGACATCCGAGTGCTGGCCGCCACAAATCAGAACCTTACAAAAGCCATAAAAGAAAAGAAGTTCCGCGAAGACCTCTATTACCGCCTTAATGTTATCCCAATAGAGATGCCCCCCTTAAGAGAGAGAAAAGAAGACATACCGGTCTTCATCAAACACTTTCTCAAAACCATATCAAAGGCCAAGAACAAAGACGTAACCACAGTATCCCCAAATGCCATGAGGCTCTTTGAGGAGTACGAGTGGCCCGGTAATGTGCGTGAGATGGAGAATGTTATAGAGAGAATTATCGTTCTTAAAGAAAAGGGCATGGTTGAAGAAAACGACCTGCCTGATAACATCAAGAAAGCCACTATTCTTCTATCAAGAAAACACGTTAAAGGTTTTGATTACCGCGTTTATATCTCCCCTGAAGGTCTTGACTTTAATTCCGTGGTGGATAAATTCGAGACTGACCTCATCATTAACGCCCTGGGCATGGTTCACGGTGTTAAGAAAAATGCCGCCAAGTTCTTGAAGCTCAACAGGACAACGCTAATAGAAAAGATGAAGAGAAAGGGGCTGAGGCTTGATTCCTGATGGTCAAGGCCCCAACATGCCGGGGGTGTCTGTCTTATGACTTCCTCTCTGTTTTCTTCTACACCTTCACAAGATTGTATATCTCATAGCGCCGTAAAACCCCGCTCCTGCCAAGGTAAAGAGTTTTTTATATGATAGATGCCACGAGGTCGCCCTCGTGGCATGTTTGTTGCGTCTCTACTTACCATGGAGGAGTAAGACTGTTGAAGTATATCCTGTATCTTATCATAATACCTGTACTATCACTCTGCTCGGGTCTGCCGGCATACGGAGGTGGCGCAGGGGATATTGTCTCTACAAGGGCCGGTGTGCACAGTGACTTTCACAGGCTCGTAATAGAGCTTCGGGATGAGGCCGTATACAGTACGAAAAAATCCGGCAAAACCCTTGAGGTCTTGGTCTCAGGCATAGACTCCAGCGGGTTTTCCGGTGGTTATGCGGGTACTGATTTTTTCAGGCTCATAAAGGTTGAAACGAGAATCAAGGACAAAGTCCGTGTAACGAGTTTTTTTCTGAACCTTAAGAAGGAGCCGGCAAGGGTCAGGTTCTGGACAATGGAGAAGCCTTACAGGATTCTCGTGGATATGTATCCTGATAAAGCGCACCCCTCTGCCGGCTCCGTAAAACACTCTAAAGCTCACGGACGCTCCCTTGCGGCGGCAAAGCCCTCTCACGAGAAAAAGCACTCCGTGGCTCACACGACAAAGAAACCTCAGAGTACAAAGCTCGGCCGCAGGGCAGGCGGCAGAGCAGCCGGACGTTCTCTGGCATTTAACAAAGGCTGGAGATGGAGGTATAGAGTAGAGACGGTACGCCGCCTGAAAGATTATTACTACGTTAATATCCCTGACCCTGCCCTTGATGAACTGCGTGAGTATCTGCCGTTAACGCAAGTTGCGCACTGGGAAGAGTCCATGGACGCCCCCTTTTACCTCAGGACCCTTACTGAAAAGGGGGAGATCTCCTCTGCACGAACCCTTCAGGACATAATCGTACTTACTGAGAGAGACCTTACCAATACCGAGGTTGAGCAGGATCTGCTGCGTATATCGAATAATTATTTTACGCCAATGGCGCACTTTCTTCTTGCCTCATCATATGAGAGAGAGGGGCTTTACCCCGAGTCTCTGGCCTACTATGCAATGGCATATGATGCCGGGAGCGTGAAAAAACTCAAGGCCATTGCCGCCCTTGGCAGAGGGCGGGTACTCTTTTTTTCCGGCCATGTGGGTGAGGCGGGCAAGTGGTTCAGAAAGGCGGAGAGAGAGGGCTCCGAAGAGGCCGCGGCCTGGCTTGCCAACTCTCTGGTCTTAAAGGGAGAGCTGAAGGCGGCTTGGTCCAGGTACTCCAAACTTGAGAACCTCAGAGACCCGTTAAGCCTTATGGGACTTGCGGATTTAAAGATGCTGCGCGGCGATTACAAAGGCGCTGCCCGTGATTTTAAGTCCCTTAAATCAAGGTTTAGAGGCAAGTCTTTTATAGAGTCTTTTTTCGCTCTTAGAGAGGCGGATACAGCCCTTGCCCGTGGTGAGGTTGACGAGGCTGTTGCCGGTTACACTGCGATTCAAAAAAGCGGAGACAGCGAGGGCTCTTCCATGGCAGTGCTTGCCCTTGCCGATTATTACGCTTATGAGGGTAATATCCTCATAAAGGCAAGAGACCTTTATAAGGAGGTGGCAGGCGCAAGGTCCATAGGTTCGCCTGAGGCCCTACTATCACTCTCAGAAGTGTATGAGGATCTGGGTGAGCACAGCGAGGCCATGAAGGCCCTTGATGATTTTTTTATTCGTTATCCTTTTGCCACAGGTGCGGATATGGTGGGGCTGCTCCGCTCAAAGATATCCTATAACTGGGTTGTTGACCTGTACAGGGAAAAAAAGTGGCTTCATCTGGCAACTGTTAATTACCGCTATGGCCACTGGATATCCTTTGGCAAGCGGGCTGAGAATTTTTTACGCGTTGGTGAAGCGCTCATGAGGATAGGGCTTACTCCTGATGCGGTTCTGGCCCTTGGCAAAGCAGAGAAAATAGGCCGCCTCAACGTAAGGGTTAAGGCAGGTCTTTTACTGACACGAATCTACCTTGACCAGAGAGACTTTGAGGCCGCGGAAAAGCTGCTTAAGGATACAAAGCCGGATCTTAGAGGCAGAGAGAACTCTGCTCTCTGGGCTGATTATTACCTGGAGACGCAGTACCTGAAGGGTAATTACAGAGAGGTGATAAGTCTTGGCCGCGGCAGAACCGAGGGGCCAATTCTGCTCATGAGGGCCCGTGCCTATAATGAACTTGCCGAGTGGGACAAGGCTATGTCCCTTTATTCAGAGGCAATTGCTGAGTTTAAACACAGCGGTGACAAGACCGGCCTTATGAGAGCGGAGACCGGGTACGGAGACACCCTATTTCTATCCGGGGGATACGCCTCAGCCATAGACGCTTACTCAAAGGCTGCCGAGATGGCTGATAAGGTCTCTGCTGTTACCGAGAGGTGGGCGCGGTACCGCCTATCACTTAGTTATGCAGGCGCCGGCATGGGCGAAGAGGCGCTTAGGTCCGTAAAGGAGCTTAAGAAAAAAGACAACTCCTACGGCGACTGGGCCGAGGCCCTTACAATAGCTCAAAACAAGGGGTTATAACATGGAAGTGAACGAGAGCATTGACAAGGCTTTTCTGAACAGGGCATTCAGGGACTTTGAGAAGTCCTCACAAAAGCTTGAGCAGCAGTACGCAATGTTAAGCGACAGGTTCGGCAGTCTTGAGAGAGAGTTCTCGGGAAAGAACCGCGCCGTGCAGAGGACCTCACGTCTTGCCGCCATGGGCGAGATGGCCGCGAAGATAGCCCATGAGATAAGAAACCCTCTTGGCTCCATACTCATATTCTCCACTCTGCTCTGCCGCGAGCTCTCGGGCCAGGATGAGAATCAGCGCCTTGCGGGGCATATTCTTGACAGCGTAAGAAACCTGGACCGCATACTCTCGGACATGCTCGTATTTTCCAACGGGCCTGCACCTGCTCTTGAGGTCATTGATATAAAAGATGTAATTGAAAAAACCCTTGAGACCTGTTCGGGGCGCTGCGGTGATAACGTAGATATAATTTGTTCTTATAACGGCGAGACAGAGTTAAGCGCAGACGCGGGGCTGCTCTCTCAGCTCTTTTTAAACCTCTTTTTTAACGCCTTTGACGCAATCGGCACTGATAGGGGCTCTATAAAAATATCCACTCATATAAAAGCAGAGAATACCCTTGAGATTATCATCGAGGACACGGGCTGCGGCATGGATGAGAGTATTGAGGACAGGGTATTTGATCCTTTTTTCACCACACGGCACAGCGGCACAGGTCTGGGCCTTGCCATAGTAGCCTCTATCGCAACGGCTCATGGCGGCGGCATAACCTGTACATCAGAGCAGGGCAAGGGCACAAGGTTTGTACTTAGCCTGCCTTGCGGTGCTGAGGCAAAAGAAGAATCAGGGATGGCACAATCCCGGTAGTACCTTATAAGGACGGAGGTTTTGCATGGAGGACATACTTGTTGTTGATGACGACCTTGGCATGATGACGGCTCTTAACGAGGCCCTCTGCCGCAAGGGGTACAGGGTCTCTACCGCTGCTTCAGGCAAAGAGGCGCTGCATATGTTTCACGAGATGAAGTACAGGCTGGTAATAAGCGATATGAAGATGCCGGGCATGGACGGCATGGAGTTAATGAGGGGCGTTAAGAAGATAGAGCCCACAACGCCTGTGCTTCTCATTACGGCCTTTGGAACTGTGAAAAAAGCCGTAGAGGCGGTAAAGGAAGGGGCCGTTGATTTTATTCAGAAGCCATTTGACCTTGAGCTCCTTGAGAGCCTTGTAGATAAGACCCTTGCACGCCGAAGAGGCGGTGATTTAAGGAGCAGGGGGGCGCTTATCTCCACGAACTCTGCTGTAATGAGCAAGACCCTTGCTTTTGCAAGGATAGCCGCAGGCAGTGACGCTACTGTGATGATAAGCGGCGAGTCCGGCACAGGCAAAGAGCTGATGTCACGTTTTATTCACGACGAGAGCGGAAGAAGAGAGGCCCCCTTTGTGGCCGTTAACTGCGCCTCCATCCCTGACGGGTTACTTGAGAGCGAGCTCTTTGGGTTTGAGAAAGGCGCTTTTACAGGGGCAAATGCGCCACGCGAGGGTAAGTTTGAGCAGGCCGACAAGGGTACGATACTCCTTGACGAGGTAAGTGAGATGGACGTAAGGCTTCAGGCCAAGCTCCTTCGGGTGATTCAGGAGAGAGAGGTTGAGAGGCTTGGCGCCAAAAAGGTTAAGAGACTTGATATCAGGATTATTGCCACTACCAACAGAGATCTCCGCGGCGAGGTTAAGGAAGGGCGCTTCAGAGAGGACCTCTTTTACCGACTTAATATCTTTCCCATAGTAATTCCGCCGCTTCGCGAGAGGAGAGAAGACATACCCTCTCTTGCTCGGGACTTTATGAAGAGGTTTGGCGCAAGGTACAAACGCCACCTTCTATCCATATCCGCCGAGGCCCTCTCTTACCTTGAGGAGCGCAGGTGGGACGGCAATGTGCGCGAGCTCGAGAACACCATAGAGCGCTCGGTGCTTTTAAGCAGCGGTACCGTGCTTACCAAAGAGCACCTGCTTTTATGTAACGGTCATGGTGCTGTTGATGTGCCCGCTGTCACCGCCGCCTCGTCGCCGCCAACCTCAGTACAGGGAATTACCATTAAGGATGTGGAGCGGGACCTTATATACAAGACCCTTGACGAGACAGGCGGCAACAGGACAAGGGCGGCCATGAGGCTTGGGATATCCATAAGAACACTGAGAAATAAGCTCAAGGAGTATGCAGGCGCTGCCTCTGCCTGAGGTCTCTTGCACGTTGCGGCAGGGAACTTTTTGCCCCATTACAGATATTTATCTATTTAAGATGCAGTAAAAGCAGGGACTTAATCACGGTACGAATCTTGCAATTAATATTGCGGGGGACCATTAGGCCTTACATGCCCCAATTGCTGCAAAAGGGAGATATTTATTAAGGGAAGGGTCCTCGGGGGGGGGGATAATCCCTCGTATTTTTCAGGGAGGCTTGGATGGACTATATTTTCGGTAAAACCATAGGGGTGCTCACCAGAAACCTTGATGCCAGGGCTGCTGAGCAGAGGGCCATAGCCTCGAATATAGCCAACAGCGAGACCCCGGGTTACCGCGCAAGGGATGTGGACTTTAAAGCCGCCCTTGGCGGGGCCATGAATGAGACCAAGATGAGCGTAAGCCTGCGCGGCACCAACCCCCGTCATCTTGGCGTTGCACAAAAGACGCATAATATTAAATTCGTGGACAGAGCATATGAGGACAATGGTTTTGATGATAACAGCGTGGATGTAGAGGATGAGATGGGGCGTCTCTCAGGCAACTACATGATGTATAACGTCTCATCAAAGATACTAAGAAAAAAGTTTCACCTCTTAATGACAGCCATAAAGGAAGGGAGGTAGTGCATGAATAATATCTTCTCCGTCATAGCCTCGGGCATGAAGGCCCAGAGAATCAGGATGAACGTTATATCCAGTAACCTTGCCAACGCCAACAGCACGGGCGGGGCAGAGGGCAGCGCCTACCGCAGAAGAGACGTTATCTTTGATTCAGTCAGCGAGAGACCCGGGTTCTCTGATGTAATGCGCACAGTGGGCGGTCCTGCTTTAGAGGGCGTTCGCGTCTCCTCCATAGTAGAGGACAGCAGGCCGCTAAAGAAGGTCTACGAGCCGGGGCACCCCGGGGCTGATTCAGACGGGTACGTAAAGTACCCCAACGTGAATGTTGCCGAGGAGATGGTGAATATGATAAGCACCTCAAGGAGCTACGAGGCCAATGTTAATGCCTTCAAGGCCACTCGTGAGATGATGATGCGGGCCATGGAGATAATTCAGTAGTAGTCTTTAAGATAATTGCAGAGGGAGAGAATCATGGTAGATGCGATAAAGGGGGGGCTTAATATTGCGGTGGACCCCGCCGCGCTGAAATCCAAAGTACAGGGCGCTGAGAAGGGCGGATTTGAGAACATGCTCAAGGAAAGCCTGGAAAAGGTGAATACGCTTCAGGGCGAGGCCGATAAGAGCATAGAGGGACTTGCCTCAGGCAAGGTACAAGACCTTCATGAGACGATGATAGCCATTGAGAAGGCTGATCTCTCATTTAACCTCATGGTGCAGGTGAGAAATAAACTCATCGCCGCCTATGAAGAGGTTATGAGGATGCAGGTATAATACTATGGCCCCGGTATCCAAACAGCTAAAAGCCATGAGCTCCATGAAACTCGGTGCCCTCATGAGTATCGCCGCCTTAACGGCGGGGGCCATTATCTTTCTTGTCTCCTGGAGCCAGCGCACTGAGTACGGTGTGCTCTTTGCCGGTCTTGACCCGGGAGACGCAGGTCAGATTATAGCAAAACTCGGCGACAAGAACATACCTTACAAGGTGGACGGCGGAATTATTTCCGTGCCTGAGGATAAGATTCACGAGACGCGTATGGAACTTGCCGGAGACGGTCTGCCCGGAGGCGGGGGCGTGGGTTTTGAGCTCTTTGACAAGGGCAACTTCGGGCTGACGGATTTTGTCCAGAGGATAAACTTCCGACGCGCCATGCAGGGCGAGCTTGCAAGAAGCATATCGCGTATCAAGGGCGTACGTTCGGCCCGTGTGCACCTGGTGATGCCCGAAAAAGGTGTCTTTCTTGAGGACGAAAAAAAGGCCCGCGCCTCTATCGTGCTTATGCTGCGCCCGGGGGCGCGTCTCAGCGGCGGTGACGTTAAGGCTATCGTGCATCTTGTGGCTGGAGGGCTGCAGAACCTCAGCCCCGCTGATGTAACTATTGTGGATACAGAGGGCAGGCTCCTTACCGCGAGTGCTGATGATGAGGACGGCAGTGGTTTTAGCGCATCGCAGATGGATTACAAAAAAAAGGTTGAGATAGATATGGCTGCCCGTGTGCAGTCAATGATTGAGCGGGCCTTTGGCAGCGGCAAGGCCGTGGCGCGCGTATCAGTGGAGCTTGAGAGACGCCGTGTTGACAGGACAGAGGAGATTTACGACCCTGACAGCCAGGTTGTACGGAGCGAGCAGAGGACAAAAGAGAGCATGGGAGGCAGCGGCGGTGGCGGAGGCGTGCCGGGTGTACTTTCTAATCTGCCAGGTAAGGGCGGCAAAAGAAGCGGCGCACAGGGCACCTTCTCTAAAAAAGAAGACGAGGTCCTGAACTACGAGCTTAACAAGGTAGTCAAACGTGTTGTGGAGCCATACGGGCAGATAAATAAACTCTCTGTATCCGTCCTTGTTGACGGCAGTTACGCTCCTCTTGCAGCCGATGCCCCGGAGGGCGCCAAGAGAAAATATATCGCGCGCACACCTGAGGAGCTTGGCAAGATTACGGCTATGGTAAAGGGCGCGGTAGGGTTTAATGAGGAGCGTGGTGATATTATCAGCGTGGTGAATATTCCCTTTGAGGACAGACTGCCGGTTACGGCGGTGCCTCTGCCAGAAGAGGCACCGCCCATGCTTGAGAAGGTTATGCCTCTGGCCGTAAAGTACGGCAGCGTGGGGCTTAGCGTATTATTCCTCATATTCTTTGTCTTAAGGCCCATTATCAAGCGGCTTACTCTTGAAAAAGACGCCCTTGAGACGATTCAGAAGAGTTTTCCCATGGCATTTGAGGGCTCTGAACGTGCCCTTGAGTCAGGCGCAGGGTCTGAGGAAAAGCTGGAGGCAACAGAGAGGTTGAAGCAGCTGGTAATGGAGAACCCGAGACAGGCCGCCATGGTCATAAAGGGTTGGATGCAGGAAAGATAAGAGAAGAGGTCTGTGGCGAATATCAAGGGAGTAGAAAAAGCAGCGGTGCTGCTTATAAATATAGGCGAGAGCCTGGCCTCTGAGGTGATGCAGTTTTTAAGCCACAGGGAAGTGCAGGACGTAAGCGAGAACATCGCCAAGATGGAGTCCATCGCCTATGACGTGGGCGCCGAGGTAACAAGGGATTTCCTCTCAACCTCTGAAGAGTCCGGGCTTGCGGTACAGGGCCTTGAGTTTGCGAGAAACGTTATCGAGAGCACCTTCAGCCCTGAAAAAGCAAAACGCGTTCTTGAGCAAATCGCCAAGGAAACCGAGGGTGACGGCATCAAGGCCCTTGCTTTCATGGACCCTACGGCTGTTGCCAATATGGTTCGTGGTGAGCACCCGCAGATAATAGCCATCATACTTGCCCTTATGCCGCCTGAGCGTGCCTCACTTGTAGTGAAGCAGCTCCCTGAGATTCTCATGGGAGACGTTATGCAGCGTGTAGCCGTGATAGAGACCATACCGCAGGCCGCACTGAATGAGATAGAGGCCGTAGTAAGAGAACAGGTCCTTGATACTGATGACTCACCCGGTGACCTTGTAGAGGGCGTTAAGCTTGCAGCCGAGATACTCAATCAGATGGAGTCAGCCACAGAGTCCTCAATAATCGAGTTTATCGACAAGTCAAGCCCCGAGCTTGCCACGAAGATTCAGGAAAAGATGTTTGTCTTTGTAGATCTCCTTGAGATGGACGACAGGTCAATGCAGGCCATACTGAAAGAAGTTGATACAGAGTCCTTGTCCGTTGCCTTAAAAGGCGCTGATGAGACACTCGCGGAGAAGTTCTTTAAGAATATGTCCGAGAGGGCCGCCGATATGCTACGTGAAGATATTGAGACACGGGGGCCCGTAAGGGTAAGCGATGTAGAGGCAGCGCAGATAGCCGTTGTAGGTGTCGCCAGAAAACTTGAGCAGGACGGCACGATAATGAGAGCAGGAAAGCAGGGAGACCTTATCGAGTAGGGGCAGTCTCATTTGGAGGAACTGTTAGTTATTTTTGAAGGAGCTTACGTGTCATCAAATGTATATAAAGGACTTGAACAAGGAGAAGGAAAAGGCTAGGCCTCGCCGCTTATCTTTGAAAAATTCAAGGAAAGAAGGGTCTCCCAGCGAAGAGCCGGAGACAGGGACCCCGGTGACATAAGGTCTGATGAGGCATACAGGGCGGCCTTTATTAAAGGCGAGAAGGCGGGTTTTGAGGCGGGCATGAGCGAAGCTGCCGGGCTTTGCGCGGGGCTTGCCAATCTTATGGGTGAGATAGGTGAGTTTAAGAAAACCCTCTTTCGCCACTGCGAGCAAGAGGCCGTGGAACTTACCATGAGCATCGCCAGAAAGGTAATTCAGAGAGAACTTGCCATGAATAGAGAGAGCGTGCTTTACGTGGTAAAAGAGGCGCTGAGGGCCTCTGTTACCAACGGCAAGATTATCATAAGGCTTAACCCCGCTGATATGGAGGTCCTTAATGACCGGGGCAAGGATTTTCAGAGAGACACAAAGGGGTTCTCCACCGTAGCCATGGAGGGAGATGAGAGTATAAGCAGGGGCGGATGTATTATTGAGACGGATTCCGGAGAGGTGGACGCCACAATAGAGGGCCTGCTGGACGAGGTCGTCGGCGTACTGAAAGACAGCTGAGTCAGGGGCGGGGGCAGGGCGAGAGGGGTGACGTGGCGAGAGGGGCGACGTGGCGAGAGGGGAGACGGGAGAGGGGCGACGGGTGAGAAGGAGGGGGACGGGTGAGAAGGAGGGGGACGGGGCGTGATCTCGTACGGCGCTACAGGGAAACAGGGACGGGGATGTGGGGGAGGATAACATTTTTAAAACTGCTTTGAGACTTAGAAAATGGAGGTTTTTTTGTATTCAGAGGCACTTAAGAGAAGGCTTGATACCTATACCTCTGCCGTAAAGACCATGCGTTCCGTACGGGTTAACGGCAGGATTACCCGTGTCGTGGGGCTGATTATGGAGGGCATAGGTTTTGGCGCCTCTGTTGGCGAGATATGCAAGGTATATCCAAGAGACGGCATGGGAAGCCTTGAGTGCGAGGTAGTGGGTTTTTCAGGTGAGAGGATATTGCTTATGCCCCTTGGCGAGGTCTTTGGCGTGGGCCCTGGCAGCAAGATTGTAACAAAGCGAAACAGCGCACGAGTAAAGGTAAGCGAGCGTCTTCTTGGCAGAACCCTTGACGGCATGGGGCGGCCCATTGACGGTCTTGGCGAGATTTCGCCTGATATGGAGTATCCGCTCTATTGCGCTCCCGATAACCCCCTTACAAGAAAACGCATTGATAAACCCCTTGATGTGGGTATTAAGGCCCTGAACGGTCTTCTCACTGTTGGCAGAGGACAGAGAATAGGCATATTCGCGGGCAGCGGTGTTGGCAAGAGCGTTCTAATGGGTATGATGGCGCGAAATACCTCTGCTGATGTTAATGTTATCGCCCTTGTGGGTGAGAGGGGACGTGAGGTAAAGGAGTTTATTGAGAAAGACCTTGGCCCCGAGGGGCTTGCCCGCTCCGTAGTGGTTGTGGCCACCTCGGACCAGCCCCCCCTTATACGCATGCGCGCGGCTTTTATGGCTACGGCCATAGCCGAGTACTTCAGGGACAAGGGCCGCGACGTACTGCTGATGATGGACTCTGTGACACGTTTTGCCATGGCGCAGCGTGAGGTTGGCCTTGCCGCGGGAGAACCACCTGCCACGCGCGGCTACCCGCCTTCTGTATTTACCATGCTGCCAAAACTCCTTGAGCGTGTAGGCACCTCAAGCTCAGCCGGAACCATAACGGGTTTTTATACTATTCTCGTTGAGGGCGACGATATCAACGACCCTGTTGGGGATACGACAAGAAGCATACTTGACGGCCATGTGGTGCTATCGCGCGCCATTGCTTCGGGCGGACATTATCCCGCCATAGACGTGCTTGAGAGCATCAGCCGTGTCATGATAGACGTAGTGCCGCAGTGGCACATGGAGGCCGCG
>JAJRZX010000017.1 GCA_024275045.1 Deltaproteobacteria bacterium | reverse complement strand
GACTCTGCGATAGGGATATGGCTCGACCTGCCCTCTAACGGGAAAGCAGAGGCTTTTTACTGGATTGCGGCGGGCACGCATTACAACCAGGTGGCTCAACTTAACCGGGATGTGATGGAAAGGACACCGGATAAGTTGATCAAGGTCACCTCGAATTTCTGGGAAGCCTGGGTACATAAAGAAGCCCGGTCCTTTGGAGACTTGCCGAAATCCGTCATTGACATCTTCAATCGAAGCATTCTCGTTTTAAAAACACAGATTGACAACCGGGGAGCTATCATTGCGGCAAATGACTCTGATATAATCCGTTTTGGACGAGATACATATTCTTACATGTGGGGACGCGACGGAGCCTTCGTAGCCGTTGCATTGGCGCAGGCCGGTTACACGCATGTGTGCACTAAATTTTTCGACTTTTGCACCCGTGTCCTCTCAGAGGAAGGATATCTTTACCAGCATTACAACCCTGACGGGTCACTGGCCAGCAACTGGCACTCATGGTTAGTGAACGGCAAGGAAATACTCCCGATACAGGAAGACTCCACTGCTTTAATTCTATGGGCGCTCTGGATACAGTACGAGAATTCCAGGGAAATAGGGTACATCAGACCTCTCTATAAAAAACTCATTAAAAAATCCGCCGATTTTCTGGTAACTCATCGTGATCCGGAGACCGGCCTGCCTCTGCCATGCTATGACCTATGGGAAGAACGTTTTGGAGTGCACACCTTTACTGTCGCGGCGGTAATTGCCGGACTCAAGGCGGCGGCTAATTTTGCAAGACTCTTTCAGGACACCTCACTGGCAACACAGTACGACGAGGCGGCCGATCAGATAAAGGAAGGGCTTACCAGCCATCTCTACCACACAGGACTAAAGAGGTACGCCCGCTCAGGTTACAGAAAACCCAACGGCTATGAACTCGACGAAGTAATAGATGTCAGCCTGTTGGGACTCACGACACTGGGGGTATTGCCTGCCAATGATCCCCGGATGGTTGAAACAATGGAAGCTATACGTGAGCAATTATGGCTTAAAACCCCTATTGAAGGTTGTGCCCGATACCAGAATGATCTTTATCAACGGCCCGATGATTGCCCGCCGGATATTCAGGGCAATCCCTGGTTTATCTCAACGCTCTGGCTGGGAGAGTATTTTATTGCTCGCGCAGAAAACATAGAAGAACTTCACGAAGCCCTTCCATACCTTGACTGGTGCGTAAAGAATGCTCTTCCCTCCGGTGTGTTTGCAGAGCAGGTGCACCCTGTAAAGGGCTCTCCTCTCTCTGTTTCACCGCTCACATGGAGCCATTCGGCTTTCGTATGGACGGTATTGGAATATATTAAAAAGTTCAATGCGTTAAAAGAATGATGGAGTCCATGATAACGGGTTTGTAATAACTTGTATAATGGGTTTTTATAGTATCAAAACGGTAGGTAGTTTCCCTCTCGGGATTTTAAGTGCCTTCTTCAAGCACTCGTTCATCTGGATATTACCGCACTCGCTCTTTTTGGTGCCCTCGATATTGATAATCGAGTTTCTAAAGTGGATATCATATTAAAATAGGGTCAGCGCCTATTTTTCACCTATTTTATGACCAAGATTATGCTCAAATAATCGGTAAAGAGAAGAGAAATAAAATAGGGGGTACGCTTTCGCGCACCCCCTTGCTATTTAAAGGCGAGTTCCCCATTTCTCAGAAACTAACCGGCCCAACTTGGTAGCGGTGACTCGATTCAAGACTTATTTTAACCCTGTAACTATTCGGATTTGTTTAGTTCCGTGAGAATATATTTATTGGAAACCTTAGTTGCCTGGCTTTCTGAAAAATAAGCGCTGATTCTGTTACCCCCCAATATAAGTACCTCTGAAAACACCGTGCCTTGCACTATAGTGTGCATATTGATAACATGGCGTAAAATCACACAATTATTGAGCCTCTACCTGTCCCCTCTTTTCCTGAGCGCACAGGGTTCGCCGCCATCTTTACAGGACAATATAGCGAACCATCACGAAAAGGAAATTACGAGAGACCTCATGACAACTCGAGTATTTTTTATCGCAGTGTTAGCCTTGCTCTCTTTGCCTGCCCGGTCCATGGCAGGCGGGCCGGTGCACGGCGCCAGGACCGCGGGCATGGGCACTGCCTTCGTGGCTGTAGCCGACGACCCCTCTGCCATACTCTTTAACCCGGCGGGTCTTGCCTCAATCAGAGGCACAAAGATCTACGGCGGTCTTTCCGTGTTTACGATCAATAGCGACTACCTTGACAAGACAGGCAGAACAGAAGAGACGGATTTCAATGTCTTCTTCCCGCCTCATTTATATATCACTACGGATCTTGGCAGGGACAACCTTGCCCTTGGGCTCGGCGTTTACGCACCCTTCGGCATAGGGGGCAGGTCCTGGCCCCAGAACGGCCTTACGAAATTTACGTCCACAAGAAGCGAAATAGCCACGCTCTCCGTAAACCCCACATTCGCCATAAAGCCGACGCCCTATCTCATGGTGGGAGCTGGCCTCGACTACATGAAGGCATACTCTCTTGCGGAGAAAATGGTTGATCAGAGCGTCTTTGGCATGGGAGACGGTAAGCTCCGCCTGCTCGGAGACGGCGATGGCTTCGGGTTCAACGCCGGAGCCCTTGTACGGCTAAAGAGGCTGAGCATTGGCCTTGCCTACAGAAGCGAGATAGAAGTCGATATAGATGGACAGCTTGAGATAGAGGCGATTCCCCCTGCCATGCAGGGCGCGTTGGGAGGCTCTGAGTTTTCAACAGAGGCCCGCACCATGCTCGCCTTTCCGGAAATATGGAGTTTCGGGCCCGCCTATGCCCTTAAAAAGAACATCACCATTGCCGTGGACTACGAGCTTGTGAAGTGGTCGGGCGTAAATCAGACAGAAGTTGACCTTGCAAGAGAGGTTCCCTCCGCCGGCATCACCGATGGCACGACAACGCTTAATTGGAAGGACTCTAATCAGATCAAGGCGGGTTTCGAGTACAGGCCAACAAGCACACTGGCCATACGTGGAGGATATGCCTTTATCGCCACCTTTGTGCCCGAGCACATCCTTGATGCAGGCAACGCCGACTCCAATCCAACCAGCACAACGTCAGCATTGGTCTTGGCTACACCATCAGCGAGAGAGCCCTTGTGGACATATTCTACAACGCGGGCTTTTTCGAAAAGAGGAAGGTGAATAACTCCATCCTCAGCGGTGAATACGACAGCTTCATGCAATACGCAGGCTTCAGCGTGGGCTACGCCTTTTAAAAAACAGGCGCTGTTGTCCCTATTTGTCCCTATTTATTAAGGGCCGGTGAGCCTTGCTCACCGGCCCCTCCTCTCCCTTACTTTTCCCTGATGTCGAAGATGATTTTCTTGCCTTCGTGGCCTCTCATGGTGATGTTCTCTACGGCCACGCTTCTGCCGCTATGGAGCCCTATAATATCATCAGGGCCCGGAGCGTGCGGGTGGGAGGGGGATGACGTTCCTGACCACTTCTATTAATCAGGACATGAAGGTAACCCGCCGGGATTAAAGACCGGCGGGCCTTATTATGTACTTCTTTATTGAGTTGGATATTATTTATTGTGCTTAATCCTTTTCCTTGTGTGACATCTTCTTCTTGTGATCCTTGTCCTCGTGTTCCTGCATGACAAGGTGGTCTGTGCAGGAGGCGCTCCCAAAGGAGATGACCACGTCAACGCCGTTGGAGTTATCGACGTCATTAAGGACCATTTTGTGTTTCGAGACCTTGATGGTCATCTTGTTGAAGTCCATTTTTACGTGGAGGTCTTTGTCCTCGAACTCATAGACCCCTGGTTTTTTCCTCTCCTCGGTGAAGACGGTGAAGGGCTCGGAGATGAGTGTAAGGCCATCAAAGGTTACCTCTATGAGGTCTGATGGGCTCGGGAGCCCGGTGTAGGTGAACCCTGCCTTCAGGTCAACCTTGCCCTCTACCTTGCCCTCCTTGCCTTCATCGCTGCTCACCTCTCTTACATTGCAGGCAAGCGGCGAACCTACGTTTATGGTTACCGAGTCCGTTGCCGTGAGATTACCGTCCGAGGCCGTGACTGTCGCCACAAAGGACCCCTGTGAAGAGTAGGTATGGAGCGGGTTTGTTAGTGTGGAGGTTCCGCCGTCTCCGAAGTTCCAGGAGTATGTGAGAGTTACGCCCTCGGGATCGGCTCCGACGGCAGTAAACTGGATATCCAGAGGGGTTGGGCCGTTATATGTTGATGCCGTGGCTCTCACTGTTGGCGGCTGGTTGGGAGCGGTGACAGTTATGGCCACAGAGGCTTGGGCTGTATTGCCAAAGTCGTCTGTTACGGTGACTATTGCCGTGTAGGGCTGTGCGTTCGCCGAGTTGTAGGTGTAGCTCGTTGTTACGCCCAAGCCCGTAGCGCCGTCGCCAAAGTCCCAGAAGTAGGTAAGGGGCCCGTTCTCAGGGTCGCTTCCTGATGCGTTGAAGGTTACGCTAAGGGGGGCGTCCCCCGTGAGAGGCGTTGCCGCGGCCGTTGCTATTGGCGGGAGGTTATCTGTTACATTGACGGTCACCGTGGCGGCGGCGCTGCTGTAGGTGCCGTCGCTCACTATCAGGGATATGACATATCTCCCCGTGAAATTAGGTATAAAATTCGGGGTGGAGGTTGTTGAGCCAATAAGTGTAACAGGCTCTGGGACGGGATGAGTAATGGGATTTGTCCCGGGTTGCGAATCAATGGTCCATGCGTAGGTCAGTGGGTCGCCGTCTGCATCAAATGAGGCGGTGCCGTCAAGATAGACCGTTGTCCCAAGATGGATATCCTGGTCAAGGCCGGGGGCGGCTACGGGCACATGGGCTACATTGAGATATAGACGTGAATGAAGGAGCCCCGAGATGGTGACGCTTGCAGCGTCGTAGGAGACGTGGCGCCTATTACCATCGAGGAGATCGCAGGGCAGGCCCGGGCCGCAATCAAAACTCCCGAAGGTCCCGGGCAGGTCTACCGTGCCCTTGCCGGGCTGCGCCTTGCAGGTCTTGCCCACCTTTATCTCGCTCTCGGGGGCTATGTCCATGAGGCACATGGTCCTATCGGCGGCTCCTCCCGGCCTTGGCATGGTCATGGTCTTTGTGGCACTGAGTGGGAGCACAGCATTCTCGATCTCAAACTTAGGCTTTCCTGCCCCTGCGGCCTGGTCAACGATCTTAATAAGAATGTTCTGACCGGGACTTGCCTGCGTACCGGCTGGCAGAGTGACAGAGTAGATGCCGCCAAGGGGGCCTGTGCCCTGAATCACATAGGTTACGGAGCCGTCGGGGTTCTGTGTGGAACTGATGAGAGTACCGCCGTTAATGATAAAGGTGGACTGTATGGATGGGCCTATCTTGGTGATAAAGGCGTCAGAAAAACCACCCCCAAAGGTACCCTGCATGGGGCTGGCGCGGGGGAAATTAGTAGACCCAGTATACCCCGTCACATATGCGTTGCCTGTAGCGTCAAGGGCTATGCCGTAACCTAAATCATCACCTTTTCCTCCTATGTATGTGGAGTAGAGAAGGGTCGAGCCCGAAGGATTTATTTTCGTAACAAAGGCGTCATCTAATCTACCTCCAAAGGTTCCTTGTATTGCGTTCAAGGTGGGGAAATTAGTGGACCCAGTATACCCCGTCACATAGGCATTACCTGAGACGTCAACGGCTATGTTAGAACCAACATCAGAATAACGGTTCCCTCCGAGGTATGTGGAGTAGATAAAGGCTGAGCCGGAGGGGTTTATTTTCGTGACAAAGGCATCTGCACTGCCTCCACCATAAACCCTCTGAATGGGGTTAAAAAGGGGGAAATCGGTTGAGGCGGTCTGCCCCGTCAGATATGTGTTGCCTCTGTTGTCCAGGGCTATACTATAACAGTTATCAGAACCGTTTCCTCCGAGGTATGTGGAGTAGATAAGGGCTGAGCCGGCGGGGTTTAGCTTTGTGACAAAGACATCCAATTGTCCTCCACCATAAACCCCCTGAATGGCGTTTAAAAGGGGAAAATCAGTTGAGGCTGTATGCCCTGATACATAGGCGTTGCCAGAGGGATCAACGGCTATGGCATTGCCAGACTCACCATAGCTACCGCCAAGGTATGTGGAGTAGATAATAAACGTGCCTGTGGGGTCTATTTTTGTTACAAAGGCGTCACTCAACCCACTCAAAGTTCCCTGTATTGCGTTCAAGGTGGGAAAATTAGTGGACCCAGTATACCCCGTCACATAGGCATTACCTGAGACGTCAACGGCTATGTTAGAGGCAGCATCAGCAGAGCTACCGCCAAGGTATGTGGAGTATACAAGGGAAGAGCCAGAAGGGTTTAGTTTTGTTACAAAGGCGTCAGAGCTTCCTCTATTAGTTGTCTGTATGGCGTTAAATATGGGAAAATCAGTTGACCTCGTCTTTCCCGACACATAGACGTTGCCAGAGGCATCAACGGCTATGGCATTGCCAGACTCACCATAGCTACCGCCAAGGTATGTGGAGTAGATAATAAACGTGCCTGTGGGGTCTATTTTTGTTACAAAGGCGTCCATAAATGATCCTAAATGCTGCAATTGTACGGGCACGGGAGACAAGGGAAAGTCTTGGGAAAAGGTGAACCCCGTCACATAGGCGTTGCCCGCTGAATCAACAGTTATGGATCCACCAGTATCCTGATCAGTTCCCCCGAGGTACGTTGAGTATACAAGCACGGGGTCTATGACGAGCTTTTTGCTATGGTCATAAGAGGCTACCCTGAAGCCGTAGGTATTACCATTAAATATCTTGTAACTGCCATCAACGGCAAGACGCTTGCCCTTTATCTCCTGATAGATGACAGGTTTTTTCTCGATTATCTTACCGTCATTAAGGGAGACCTCAAGGTCTCCCTCTTTAGTTACTTTCAGCCCCTTAACGCCCTCATAGGCGAACTTAACATTGGAAATATCTCCGCCTGGGCGCACTATTACGTCATGCTCCATGTTGGTGTTATTGCCGTAGAACTTTATGTCTATATTCTTGTATACGTCCAGATAGGTTACGGCCCCGTAGGTGGGGATGTTGGAATGCCACTTTGTCTTGTCTTTACCGATAAAGTAGTTCACATGGCCGCCCTGCTTGTTTTTGGCGGTTATCATTGCCTTTGTATTACTACCTACAAATGAGAGGGTAACTGCCTCGGTGGTAACCTTGCGGTCTTTATCGGCCTCAAGGCCAAGTATGTCATTATTAAAAGATGTCTTGTTGTTGGTTTTCTTATTTGTTTTAGTCAACGAGAGCACCACACCGTCCCCTGTAAAGAATGTGGCGTGCCCCGCGCCCTTCTCATAGAACTTAACAGCGCCGTCCACCTGCCCCTTGTTCTCTATGAAATAAAGGGGAAGTTTGCCGTAGGCCTTTGCAAGCACGGCCTTTTGTAGTTCTGTAACCTCTGCTGTCTTTTGATCTTTAATAAGGGGGCTAACCCCTTCCTCTGCCGAGGCGGCGGCGATGGGCAGTAAAACAAGCAGTTGTAAGAGCAGTAAGATGAATAATCTCATTACACACCTCCCTTGGTTTAAGATCCTTGAAAATAAAACCCCTAAGTGGTGTCAACAAAAACAAACTTTGATGTTTTCAGGTAATATAATTATCAGCCAAGTTTCCAGAAGAGGGCCGGAAGAGCGGTTATATGGATGACAGGGGGACAGGGAGGAGGAGGCTGTCATCCCTCATATTGAGGGAACCGGCCCTTTAGCGCTAACCTTCCACCATGTCTTTCCTGTCTTCCATAGCTCCCCTCATCCCCTCGCCCCTTCCGCCCCCCCCCTTGAAGGGCGAAGCCTTTACCCATTGTTCGGGGTGTGAGAGGGACCTGCAGGCCTCTCTGGCGCTTTACGGCCTCACAGGGCCCGCCTCCCTCATCCTTTACAGCGGGGCATTATATGGGAACACTTTACTTATACCTCATGGGTGCTTACTTATTGCTTACTTATTATGAAAAAAATGAGAATTGAGTAAAGAAAAGTGCAAGAGCGTAAGATTTTGGTCTTACAGGGGGGATTTGGAAAATTCGATGGGTACATAAAGGCGATTTTTGGGTGAGTATAGGCGAGGGGGTATTGGCGCGTCACACTCCATGCGCCTTTCTTTACCTACCACATAAAGGCTTGACTTTTATCGGGAGATATATTGTGATATAGTTAAATTATAAACATTTTTTGTATCCCCCGCAAAGAAGCGGTGCGCCGCGCGCCGGAGAGGCTTGCGAGTATTTCGCCAGGCCTGTCCCGATTATGTCACGGCGGTGACGGAAGGAGAGAGACAGCGGTGAGCACCTGGGACAGAGCCTCCGTATAAGGGCAGGTTCACGGGCCATGAAAAAGAGTTCACGAGCCATCACCAAGATAACGCGGCCGAGACCGAGGGGCGTTTTTCCCCGCAAGAGGCTCCATAGACGTCTTGACAGGGCCTTAGTAGGCCGTCTTGTCTGGGTCAACGCGCCCCCCGGGAGCGGCAAGACAACACTGCTTGCCAATTATATTAAAATACGCGAATTAAGAAGTATCTGGTACCGTCTTGAGAGCGGTGATGCTGAGCCCGCCACGTTCTTTCACTACCTTTCCCTTGCAGGGCAAAAGGCCACCCCCCGGAGGCGAATCCCTCTTCCCGTCCTTGCCCCCGAGTACCTAATGGGCCTCTCGGCCTTTACTCGCCGTTTCTTCGAGAATTTATCTTCAAGGCTTGGGCCGCACTTCTGCATCGTCCTTGATAACTATCAGGAACTCCCCGAGGACTCGCCCATTCACGGCGTTCTCACAGAGGCCCTTACGGCCCTTCCGGAGGGGGGGGGCATCATTATCCTCAGCCGTACCGGCCCATTGCCGCGCTTCTCGCAGCTACTTGCCGAGGGTCTTATGGAGACCCTTGAGCCGTGGGACTTATACCTGACGGAAGAAGAGACGGGAGGTATAATAAGCCTCAGATCAGACGTGGACTGGAGAAAAGACAGTAGAGCATTCAGAGAACTCAACACGGGCATAAAAGGCTGGGTAGGCGGTCTTGTCCTTATTTTGAATAGCCTCTCACAACTTGGGCTCGGCGGTCTGGAGCCCAAGTCCCTGAAGGACTTATCCCATGACCTTGTCTTCGAGTACTTTGCAGGTGAGATATTCAACAGCCTTGAGAGCGAGACAAGGGATTTTCTCATGAAGACCTCTATCCTGCCTGAGATAATCCCTGCCATGGCCGCGAGGCTTACGCAGAACAAGAGGGCAGAGAGGATACTCTCGCGCCTCAGTAGTGATAACTACTTTACGGAGAGGCATCTTCAACCCAAGGCCGTATATTGCTATCATCCCCTTTTCAGGGAATTCCTCCTTAAAAGGACAAGAGAGGTATTTACGGGGAGGCGTCTGACCGCCCTGCTCAGAAGCGGGGGCTCGTTACTTGAGGAGGCCGGTGAGGACGAGTCTGCCGTGCTCTTGTATGCCGAGGCCCACGACTGGGAGAGCCTCGCGGGGCTCGTCATGAGGCTCGGGCCCGCGCTCCTCGCAGAGGGGAGGTTCATACCCCTTATCGCCATACTGCGTCGTTTTCCCACGGCCCGCCTCAACAAGAGCCCCTGGCTCCTTTACTGGCTTGGCGCGGCCTCTGCGCAGGTTCAGCCGAGAGAGGCGATACCGCGCTTTACACGGGCCTTTGAGCTCTTTGATGCCGACGGGGACGTTGCCGGGGCTTACCTTGCCTGGGCGGGCGCAGTAAGGGCCGTATTTTTTGAGTTCAAGGACTTCAGGAGCCTCGATCGCTGGATAGACCTCCTCGATGACCTCATAAAAAAGCACCCTGTTTTTCCTACTGAAGAGATAGAGGCACAGGTGGCGGCAAGCATCTTTACAGCCCTTTTTTTCAGGCAACCGGGGCATCCCCGCATGGGGTTCTGGGCCGACCGCGCCCGCGTACTTGCCGAGAGGTCGGATGATGGGGATTTTCGAGCGGATGTATTCATGCATCTCTCTTATTACTACCAGTTCTCGGGAAATATCCAGCAGGGCAGGATGCTTATCGAGAGGCTTGTGGGCAGTAAGGGCACTCAGCAGGTCTCGCCGCTTATCCGTCTTGTAACCTCTACGGTAATGGCCTGCTATCATGGCATCTTCGGTGAGCACATGGCCTGCACCGGAGTTGTCTCCGAGGGCCTCGAGTCCGCGCGGACGAGCGGTATACGCATCATGGACTACATGCTCCTTGGTCAAGGTACTGTCTCGGCCCTTGAAGCCGGAGATGCCCGTGAGGCCGTGGCTTACCTGGCAAAGATGTCGCCCGTTCTTCATGGGGGCTCGCCCTTTGATATGTCCTTTTATTACTTCCTCCTTGCATGGAAGGGGCTTGTCGAAGGTACCCCCTCCACTGCAAAGAGACATGCCTTGATGTCCCTCGATCTTGTCATGGCCGTTGGAAGCCCCTCACCTGAAATTTTAACGAGGGGTGCTCTCACGCTGGCCCTTCATGAGTGTGGAGATAAGGGGAAGGCGGCCCTTGAGCTTGCGAAGATGAGGGCCCTTGCCGGAAATAACGGCTTTGCCTTGTTCCATTATCTCTGTCTTATGATAGCGGCCCATATGGCCCTTGATTCCGGCAATGGTGATAAGACCCGAGAGGCCCTTGAGAGGTTTTTTACCATGGGCAGAAAATTTGGTTTTCTCAAACACCACCTCTTTATACCGCGCCTCATGACGGGCCTGTGCAAAAAGGCCCTTGAGGAGGGCATAGAGACGGAGCATGTAAAGAGGCTCATATGTGATTGCTCCTTTGTGCCCGAGCCGCCTCCCGTGGAGATGGAGGAGTGGCCCTGGCCCGTAAGGATATATACCTTTGGGAGGTTCTCTATCCTGAGGCGCGGCCGGGCCGTGAGGTTTCATGGAAAGGCCCTTAAAAAACCCCTTGAGATGCTCAAGGTACTTATATCTCTTGGCGGCAGGGATGTTACGGAAGGGAATTTCTCTGATATCCTCTGGCCCGACGCCGAGGGCCCCTCTTCACACAGAACCTTTACCATTACGCTTCACCGCCTCCGCATACTCCTTGACTGCCCCGGGGCCATTACATTGAGCGAGGGCCGCGTTAGCCTTGACCCCCGTTGTTGCCGTGTGGACTCATGGGCCTTTGAGCGCATGGTGAAAGGGGCGGGCAGGGCTCTGAAGGCAGGGAACAATGAGCTCGCCCTAAGGCTCCTCAGCCGCTCGGTAGAGATGTACCACGGCCCTTTTCTCGCAGGGGATTTGGAGAGACCATGGAGCATGGATGCGAGGGAGAGGCTGAGGAGCAAGTTCCTGAGATGCGCTACAGAGCTCGGGTGCATCTTCGAGGAGGCCGGAGAATACGAGAAAGCCGTGGACTCTTACAAAAAGGCAATCGAGGTAGACGGCCTGGCCGAGGGACTGTACCGTAACCTCATGTTCTGCTACATGGCCCTGGGAGAGAGGAGCGAGGCCATAGCGCTCTACGGCCGCCTTGAGAGGCTACTTGATGTAAAGCTGGGCCTGAACCCTACGCCCGCCACAGAGGCCCTCTACCGGAGTATTATGAGAGAAATGACATAACCCGCCGTAGTACCCGACATTTCTTAAACTTTTTCAAGAAAAAAACAGCAAAAGTAAGCAATAAGTAAGCACCCATGCGTTATAAAGAAGGTATGGGGAGCAAAAGTCTATTATTATTTTTTTTTGCATTTTTTTCTGTTAACAGCACTACGGGCCTACTGAGACATAGTGGATATGTCGTTGCAGGTACGGGTCCACGATTCGTCAAGGTATCCGGAAGCCTTCGGTAAGGGTCCTGGAGATGGCGGCGGGAGGGCGTTCAGGTGCTCATGCCGCCCTTAATCAATGTCGAAGAGATGGTTCGGTCTGATATTTTGTAACTCGAAGGCAATGCACTTTTTACATCGGGGGTTGGGTGTTCCAGCCGAATGTGCTGAAATTGTGCCGGGATTTTGGTCGTCGGGGGCAACCCGGAAATGGAGCTCCCTTCAACAGGACCGTCTCAACCCGGGTTGGCGGACTTACCGGCGTAGCCGCCCAATCAGCCGAATCCGGTCCGTAGCGGCAAATCGGGGCCTGCCGGCAACGCCCCATGGCGCAACACGTAATACTTTCACCATGGTATCGAAAGGCATATTTTGGGAGGTTGATATGAAGACGCAATATGGATTCAAGGTGATTTTGTTGGCCCTTATGCTTTCCCTCTTTTTCATCTTTCCAGCAGGGGCCTCTGCCGCCGGTGCGAAGCACGCTCTATCCCTCTCAGCAGGTGGTGAGGGTGGCCAGCTTGCCGGGAAGGTAGATAAATCTGATAAGCTCTCAGATGCCCGGAAGGCCGATGTCATGAAGTCCTACGGTAGAGCTCCCCTTTATTTTATCGAGAACAGAGGGCAGGTTGACGGAGAGGTAAGGTTCTACGAGAGGGGCGCGGGGCATGCCACCTTTTTTGCAAAGGACGGCGTAGTCTTCGCCCTTACCAAAAGAGACGGCAAGGCCCGGAAGGCCTCACGTAATGGTGACATTATGGACTTTAAGACAGAGAAGAAAAAAAAGACCACCGCCGAGGCACTGAGCCTCTCTTTCGTTGGGGCGAATAAAAAAGCAAAGATAAGTTCTGATGATAAAAAAACCGGCCATGTAAACTATCACATAGGAAATGATAGGACCAGGTGGCACGCTTATATCCACCTTTGGGTCTGTCCTGTACAAGGACCTCTACAGGGGAGTTGATGTAAGGTTCTACGGCAATAACCGTGAACTTGAGTATGACGTTTTAGTAAGGCCCGGGGCCGACCCCGCAGTGGTAAGGTTCGCCTATGAGGGCGTGGAGGGCCTTAAGATAACAGAGGCCGGAGGGCTTGAGGTAATCCTCAAGGAGGGAAAACTCCTTCACAAGAAACCCGTTATCTATCAGGTGATTAACGGCGAGAGGAAGACCATAGATGGAAGTTACAGGATAATAAAGGGCAGTGACGGGAGCTTTACCTATGGCTTCGAAGTGGTCTCTTACGACCATGCAAGAGGCCTTGTCATCGACCCCGTCCTTCTTTACTCCACCTATCTGGGGGGGAGTGATGCTGATTGGGGTAACGGCATCGCCGTAGACGCCTTGGGCAACGCCTATGTAACGGGCTCAACTTTTTCTCTTGATTTTCCACTCTCCTCGCCCATGCAGGGGAGCAGCGCCGGGGTTTCTGACGTCTATGTCACCAAGATAAACCCCGCCGGCACGGCCCTTGTCTGGTCCACCTATCTCGGCGGGAGTAATGGCGATAGCGGCAATGGCATAGCCGTCGACGCAGCGGGCAATGTCTATATTGCGGGTACAACCTCCTCAACGGACTTTCCTCTCATGAATCCCCTGCAGGGGGTATATGGAGGAGGGCAGGATGACGCCTTTATCATGAAGATAAACTCTGCTGGTTCAGCCCTTATATACTCCACCTACCTGGGCGGGACTCTCAGTGATAGTAGTGTTGGTTCTGCAATTGACAGCCTCGGTGCGGTATATGTCACTGGGCGGACCTCTTCAAGGGATTTTCCTCTTAAAAACCCCCTGCAGGGGCTTTATGGAGGATTTGATTTTGACGCCTTTGTCACGAAGATCAACCCCTCTGGTTCATCTTATGTTTATTCCACCTATCTGGGAGGCAGTAGTGATGAGACGGGTTTCGGCATTGCCGTTGACAGTGCCGGAGATGCCTATGTAACCGGCCAGACCGGTTCAATTGACTTTCCTCTTATGAACCCCATACAGGGGACATTGTCAGGAGTGTCTGTTGACGCCTTTATCACGAAGATAGACCCTGCTGGTTTATCTTATGTCTATTCCACCTATCTGGGAGGTTTTTTTTATGATTCAGGCAATGGCATTGCCGTTGACAGAGCCGGTAATGCCTATGTAACCGGCCAGACACTTTCAGCGGACTTTCCTCTTAAGAACCCCTTACAGGGGAGTTTTGCAGGATTTGCAGATGCCTTTGTCACGAAGATAAACCCTGCAGGTACTGCCATTGTTTCCTCTACATATATTGGAGGGAGAGATGGTGATTATGGCCTTGGCATCGCCGTTGATAACACCGGAGAGGCCTATGTAACCGGCTATACCTATTCAACGGATTTTCCTCTTCTGAACCCTGTACAGAGGAATTTTGGCGGACTTTATGATGGCTTCATACTGAAGATGGATTCCGCTCTCTCGTCCCTTATCTTTTCCACCTATCTTGGTGGAAGTGGCTATGATGTAGTCAGAAGCATCGCAATTGACGCATCGGATAGCGCCTATGTAACGGGAAATTCCGATTCAACGGATTTTCCTCTTATGAGCCCACTGCAGAGGCACCCTGGCGGATCTCTTGACGCCTTTATCACAAAGCTCAGCCCACCTGTTGTTATCCTTGCCATAACCCCCGACGCAGCCTCCGTGGCAGAGGGCTCCACCCTCGGTTACACCGTTACGGCCACCAACACCACGCCAACAAGGCAGTGCCTTCAGTACTGGGAGAATGTGACCCTCCCGGACGGCTCCACCTATCCGTCTTTTGTTGAGCTCATGGGGCCAGTGGATCTGTGCCTTAACGGCGGGGCACAAGGATTGCACATATGACACGCGGCGTGCCTCTGGGCGCACCAGCCGGAGCCTATGTATTTAACATATTTGACGGCGCACATCCCACGCCTTTAACAGGCGAGGCCCACTTTAACTTCGATGTGACGGTCATCCTCGCGCCTATTCAAAAGCCCCATACCTCGTGGCGCTTAATAGAGAACGGGTTTATTGAATAAGATTTTCCTCTTGGCGCGATATATTCTCTTTTCTCCGTAGCAACATTGTAAATCATCTTGAGGAGGCAGAAATGAAGCAGAGACGATACAGATTCAACGTGGTTTTGATGGCTGTTATTCTTTCCTTTTGCCCAATCCTTGTATCTTTTGCAGAGGCGGGTGCTATTGACAATCCGCTATCCTCCTTGGCAGCAGGAGAAACAAGCCATCTCGACGGGAAGGTCAAGACTTCAGATAGGACCGCCGAGGCCCAAAAGGCCGTGGTCATGAATGCCTACGGCAGGCTGCCCCTTTATTTTATCGAGAACAAAGGGCAGGTTGACGCAGGGGTAAGGTTCTATGAGAGGGGCGCCGGGCATGCCACCTTTTTTACAGAGGACGGCGTGGTTCTCTCTCTCACAAAGAGGGAAGGGACCCCAGAGAGGGCCGTAACACCGGGCGCTCTTCTGGGGGAAAAGAAAAAGAAAGACGAAAAGGTCACAACAGAGGCCCTGAGGCTTTCTTTTGTGGGAGCCCTTGATACAGCGAAGATAACCGCTACTGAGCCCATGTCTGGAAAGGTAAATTACTTCAGAGGTAATGACAGGTCAGAGTGGCGGACCAATATCCCCACTTACGGGGTCCTGACTTATAAAGATGTCTACAAGGATATAGATATCAAGTTCTACGGTAATAACAAAAACATCGAGCACGACGTCATCGTACGTCCCGGCGGGGATATCTCCCAGGTGAAGTTAGTCTATAAGGGTATCAAGGGGCTGAAGATTACGGAGGCCGGCGACCTTGAGGTGACGCTTGCCCACGGCAAGCTCATAGAGAAAAAGCCCGTTACCTATCAGGAGATTAAGGGCGAACGCGTTGCCATAGATGGTAGTTACAGGCTCCTGGAAGCAAAAGACGGGGCCTTTACCTATGGCTTTACCGTGGCCTCCTATGACCACACCAAAGAGATTGTCATCGACCCCGTGCTTGCCTACTCCACATACCTTGGCGGGAGTGATGATGATGAGGGCACGGACATAGCCGTGGATATCTACGGTAATATCTATGTGACGGGTTGGACCTACTCGACGGATTTTCCGGTAGCCTCGCCCATACAGGGCAGTATTGACATTCCCAGAGATGTCTTTGTCACGAAGCTTAACTCTACGGGCACGGTCCTTTTCTACTCCACTTATCTTGGCGGAAGTAGTGATGATTTTGCAAACAGCATTACCGTCGACACATTTGGCAACCCCTATGTGACCGGCCAGACCTTCTCGCAGGATTTTCCGCTGGCACTGCCTGTTCAGGCTGTCAAGGGCGGCAGTTATGACGCCTTTATCACGAAGCTTAATTTTACAGGCTCGACCCTTCTCTACTCCACCTATCTTGGCGGAAGTAGAGATGACCCCGGCACCGGCATTGCAGTGGACGCATCAGGTAACGCTTATGTAAGCGGCTATACGGCTTCAATGGACTTTCCTGTCGTCAATCCCATCCAGGGGACTCATCACGGAGTCCTAGACGCCTTTATAGTGAAGATAAATGCCGCGGGAACGGCCTTTGTATACTCTACCTATATGGGTGGAAGCGACTCTGATCTGGGCAATGCTATTGCCGTGGACGCCACAGGTGCGGTCTATATGACGGGTCAGACCATATCCACCGATTTTCCCGTTCTATTGCCAACACAGGCGGGCAATGCCGGAGCCTGGGATGCCTTTGTCACGAAGATCGACTCCGCAGGCGCGTCCCTTGTCTACTCTACATACCTTGGCGGGAGCAGAACTGATGTTGCCTATGGTATAGCAGTGGACGAATCGGACAATATCTACCTCACCGGTTATACGGGTTCGACGGATTTCCCCCTTGTCTCGCCCATACAGGGGACCTATGGCAGATCATGGGACGTCTTTGTCACGAAGATCAACTCCGCCGGCACGTTCCTTGTCTGGTCAACCTATCTTGGTGGTTTTAGTATTGACTGGGGCCTTAGCATCGCAGTTGACGCCTCTGGCAACACCTATGTAGCGGGTTTGACAAATTCAACGAACTTCCCTCTGGCCTCTCCCGTACAGGGGGTATATGGGGGAGGGTTGAGAGACGCCTTTGTCACGAAGATAGATCCCACGGGCACGGCCCTTGTGTACTCCACCTTTCTTGGCGGGAGCGATCAGGACAATGGCAGGGGGATCGCATTGGATCTCTCGGGTAATGCCTATGTAACCGGTGAGACCTTGTCACCGGACTTTCCCGTGCTCGCTCCCTTCCAGGGGCTTTTTGGCGGGGTCACAGACGCTTTCGTGGCAAAGATAACAGATGGTCCGTTGCCGCCTGTCACCCTGTCCCTCACTCCCGACGCCATCTCCGTGGCGCGCGGCTCTGTCCTTGGTTACTTTGTCACGGCCATCAACACCACGGGCACCCAGCAGTGCTTTAGTTACTGGGAGAACGTCACCCTGCCGAACGGTTCCAAATATCCGCCCGCGTGGGAGCTCTTCGGCCCTCTTGGTATCTGCCTGAAGGCTGGGGATGCACTGACGGTACACCTGACACACGGCGTGCCCGCGGGCGCACCCCTTGGTGTCTTTGTCTTTAACATTTTCGTGGGCGCGTACCCCACGCCTCTAACAAGCGAAGCACACTTCAACTTCGAAGTGACGGCCTTCAACCCCGCCACAAAAAACCCCGAGACCTCGTGGCGGCTATTGGAAAACGGATTCAGAAAGTAGGGATCTGAAAACTCATTCATAAAAAAAAGGGCCGCCATAACAAGGCGGCCCTTGCTATCTATATGTGACGGGTTTTCTCTGCTACGCCCATGCTGAAAGGTTTTTTGAGGGCAGGGGCCGCCCTGCGTGGTTTTGTAGACGGCCCGCTTCATTCCCCACCTGGTACAGTTTTTAATTCCAACTTGATTTTTTAAGCCGGCGAGTGGCTCAGGCCTTTTTTGACAGAACAGAAGACGCCCTTGGGACATCGCGCGTTGGCGGCCTTCAGGGTGTGAAGGTTAGCTCCAGCAACCAGGAATCAGGAGTAACCAACAAAAAGGGCGAAATATTTGTGACAGGACTTACCTCCTATTACGACAACTTCGTCGCCATTGATGAACAGAACATACCAGTCAATTATGATATCAGTGTTTTGAGTAAATACGTCACAACACCGCTTCGCGGAGGAGGCGTGGTGAAGTTTAATGTAACCCGGCTACAGGCCTTTACCGGACGTTTTATTGTCGTGAAAAAGGGAGTGGCTTAGTTCCCGGTATTTTTCTGAATGAGGTGTCTGTATTGCTCAAAATTGCTTGGACTCAAATAAACTAATTGTATTTAGCATCGACTATCACAGATTTTTTATCTTCAGTTTCAAGGGTGGGCACAGCTGACCACAAAGTCAATCGCCTCTTGCTATCTCACATGGGTTTTGTTTGTAGGGTAGCTTGTAATGCTTTTACCTTGAGTATACATATCCGCTTTATTTTAACAATAACCAAAGGGGTTACGCTTCCGCGTAACCCCCCTGCCTATATCAAAGCGAGTTCCCCATTTATCAGGAACTAACCGGTCCATACTCAAAAAAAGGGCCTGCGGATTTCTCCACGGCCCCTCTATATATCAAGGCAACCCCATCTTTATGAAATTACCGGCCCGACTTGGTAGCGGGGAGAGGATTCGAACCTCTGACCTTCGGGTTATGAGCCCGACGAGCTACCGGACTGCTCCACCCCGCATCACGTATCAGAGTACAATAACAAAAGAGGTTGGGTGTGTCAATGTGTTTTATTTATATTACTCCTTCACATGGGCAAGGAGGTATAAGGCAGTGGAGAGAAAAAGAAGGTCCGGGAATGTGGCGGCCACAATAGGGGGCAGTACTCCCCCGGCTCCAAGGCTTGTGGATAAGGCGAAGACTACCCAGTAGCTGAAGGCTATGATAATGCAGAGCCCTATGCCTGAGGCAATACCCCCGGAGCGCGCGCCTCTAAGGGGGAAGGGGATGCCGAGTAAGACCATGATAAAACTTATAAAGGGAAAGGCTATCCTGGCGTAAAGGTCTGTTCTGTAGCGGTATGTCTCGTACCCTTCGTCCTCGAGTATCTTTGTAAGCCGTCTCAGCTCCCCCATGGTGAGACTCATATGACCCTGCTCCGTATCGCTAAGCTCTTTGGGTGGTGCTATATTGGTTAACTCCATCTTGTTGACTTTGGTCTCAACAGCGCCGCCGTCCGCAGAGAAGTCACGTACAACAGCCTCTGTAACCAGCCATTTGCCGCCTCTCCAGCGGCCTTTTTTTGCGTCAATGCGTTTTACGAGCCTGAAGGGTTTTTCTATCTTGTATATGGTAATACCCTCAATCCTGTTTTCACCGGGTCTCAGGTGTCTTATGTTTATGATAGAGTCCTTGGTCTTTATCCAGAGCCCCTTGCCTCCAAAAGACCCTCTGCTTGATTTACCGAACCATCGTACCTTAAAAGCCTCGGTCTGTTTTAACCCAAGTGGCGTAAAGTACTCGTTTATGAATATTACGGAGAGGCTGATGAGAAAACCCGCGATAATAATGGGAACAAATACGCGGAGCAGGCGTACGCCAGAGGCCCTTATTGCCGTCATCTCCCCGCTCATGGATAACATGCCCACTGAGAGCAGGACTGAGAGCAGGACCGCTATGGGGGCAACCTGGCCGATAATAAAGGGAATCCTGTAAAGGAAAAACAGGATGGACGCACTCATTGACACATGGAATTTTACAAGGTTGTCCATGTTCTCAAAGAGGTCAACGAGTATGAATATTGTGATAAACCCCGCCGTGGTAAGGAGCAGGAGTTTAAAAAATTCCATAAAGATATATCTGTCAAGTCTTTTCATGGCAAGCAACCGCAGGTCTTCATTCGTTTTATTTAAGGTGCAGGATTCTCATAATACCCAGATCCCTGTCTTTGGACTTCAGGTAAAATGCGTAAAAAGCGATTACGGCGGTGATGATATTAGAGCCCCATACCGCGAGCAGGGGGTTAAGGAGGCCGTTCTCTCCAAAGCCTTCCAGTGCTGTTGATAAGATGTAGTAGATTAGTATGACTCCAAGGGCTGCGGAAAAACCCGTAAGCCTTGTGGAGCGCACGCCCTGAATGCCAAGTGTTGCCCCGATAAGGCCGAAGATAAATATAGAGGCAGGCAGAGCGAAACGCTTATGGAGATCCATTATATACGGCGGTGTAAAACCTCCACGGGTTCTTACGTCTTTTATCCTCTGCACCATTTCGCGGGGGTAGAGCTCTCTGTTGGATTTGGAGCCCCCACCGCCAAACCCCCGGCTCTCGGGGTTAAGCTCAAGGACATAACTCGTAAAATTAACCACATGGTAGGAGTCTTTGCCTTTATCCTCTCTCTGCGAGGTGCCGTTTTCCAGGCGTATATAGAAGTTGGAGCCCTTGCCTGTGCCGCCGATGACGGCCTTCTCGGCTACAAAAATATCGGATTTGCCCGAGGGGTTTTTTCTGGCGATGAATACGCCTTCCAGTTCTCCGGATTTACCTGAGATATGGTCTACATATATGACAAGGTCGCTGAGCTTGTCGTAAAAGGTCTTTTCTTTTATGGCGGCTGAGATGTTTTTTGAGGCCCCCTCGATAATCAGGCGTTTCAGGTTGAGGTTGCCCCAGGGATATATGTAGAGAGTAAAGGCAAGTGTTATGGAGGAGATAAAGAAGGCGAAGACAAGCACGGGCCTTGTTATGGTAAAGAGGTTAAGCCCAAGGGCCTTCATGGCGATAAATTCGCTGTCTGAGCTGAGGCGCGAGAAGGTAATGAGTACGGCTATGAGAAATGATACCGGTATTGTGTATATGAGAAAAGAGGGCAGCAGTGAGATGACGAACCAGAAGGCAAAGTTCAGCCCCAGACCCTGGCTCACAATAAGCCCTATGAGCTTTATGGTCTTTGTGAGCAGGGCCGTGGATGTAAGTATGATAAGGCAGAGAAAGAATGGCGCCATCATCTGCGTGAATATATATAGGTTCAGAAGTCTTCCCATAATGGTTGATGATACTATAAAGCTCTTTAATGGACAACTCTCAATTGCACCTGCCGCAAAAGAGGGTAAAGCAGCGGGTTACTAAACAGCCGGTGTTCTCGTGAAACTCATACTTGATTATTCCTTGACAGAGCTTTGCCCTTTATGTATAATTAAAAAAGTCAGCATCTCATCGCCTGCACCTGACATCCAACGCTTTCACCCACAAAACAATAAGTTGCCGCAGTAAAGTTATAATCCACCAAAGACATGGATTCTAATTTCTGAGAAGACATCTCCGGTTACAGACGGAATTTTTCCGTTATTATCACAATTCATTTACTATCTATCTCGTCCTGAGAACCTTTTCCATGGTACCAATGGAGGAACGTTATTATTATGAGCGGACTCAGCAACGTGCTTAGGCGTTTAAAGGCACTACGTAATCAGCGCGCCCTTAGTCAGTACGACCTTGCGGCAGCCCTTGGGGTTAACAGGTCTACTTATGTAAGAAAAGAACAGGGGCATATACCCATTACCACAGAAGAATGGATTAAACTTGCCGCTTTCATGGGCGTAGAGGCGAGTTATTTTTTTGCTGATGAGGGGGCGGATACACAGGTACTTGAAGACGGCAAGGCCGAGACGCTTGCCTCTTTTTACAGCTCACTGGATGTGATGGAGCAAGAGGACCTCTTAACGCTCATCATAATAGCCTTTAAAGGTATTAAGCGTAAGAAGGTAAGAGAGACCCTTGCGAGGCTTAAAAAAGGCCGATGAAGACTCGGAAATCCTACACGCAAACCTTTGTTTTATAAGATAAACCCTGTCACAAACCTATCTTTCAGGCACACACTTTTTCCCTTATAACTCCAGGTTTTTCTATGGCTTTGCGCTTTAATGAGAGATCAGCATATCTGCGTGTTTTGTTCAGGTAATCTCAGCAGGTATCACTGAGATTGCGTCTGAACAAATATGGCAGAGCCGAGGCGCGCGTAAATATCCGGGCTCCCGTGCTTTTAGTAGGCATAAGGGGTTTTTTGGGGTTTGTAGAGCAATAGTGACGTGAGGGTACTTTTGGTCAGTGCAGCAGGTGAGTCACGGCGTACCACGCGGCAATGCTTGCCGCGTATCCTACGGCTACTATGGGTGCGAACTTCATGTGAGCTACAAAGGTGTACATGTCTCTTCGTACGCCCATGCATCCAACCCCTGCTGCCGAGCCTATGGATAAGAGGCTTCCGCCCGTGCCGGCCGTAAGGGTGATGAGCAGCCACTGGTCCAGTCCCATGGCGGGGTCCATCTGAATAACCGCGTAAGTGAGCGGTATGTTGTCCACTATGGAAGAGAAGACGCCTATTGCGATATTGGCAACCGTGGGCCCGAATCCGCCGTATAGGTGATGGTTAAGGAGCGCAAGGTAGCCCATGTACTGCAGGGCGCCGACAGCGGTGATGATGCCGAAGAAAAAGAGCAGGGTATCAAACTCTACACGCTCAATTTTACGGAAGATATCAAATTGATCTTCTGTTGTTTTTTTGTTTGCCTGAGCCTTTCTCTTGACAAAATACCCCGTGAACATGAGGAGCCCGAGGCCCGTCATCATGCCGAGAAAGGGCGGCAGCCCAAGGGCCTGATGAAAGGTTACGGCTGTGGCTATGGTGAAAAACCCGAGGAAAATCATGAAGCGCGCCCCGGTTTTCATGAGGATACGTTCTCCGCTGCCCGTGGGGGTACCCTTTGGAACAAATATGTATAATATGGCCGCAGGTACTACCCAGTTGATGATAGAGGGTAGAAAGAGCGTCATAAACTGCAGGGTCTCCACCTTACCGGAGGTCCAGACCATAAGGGTGGTAATATCTCCAAAGGGGCTCCATGCCCCGCCTGCGTTGGCTGCAACCACTACGTTTACAAATCCCGCTACGATAAAACGCTTGTTCTTGCCCCCTACGGTACTGACAACAGTACTCATTACAAGGGCGCTGGTAAGGTTATCGGCAACAGGAGAGAGGAAAAACGTAAGGGCACCGGTTATCCAGAAGAGTTTGCCGTAGGTAAAACCCTTTCTGAGGAGCCAGGACCTGAGGGCCTCGAAGACAAGCCTCTCCTCAAGGGAGTTGATGAAGGTCATGGCCACTAAGACAAAGAAAAAGAGCTCCGCTATCTCTTCGGCAAGCTCTTTAACATGATGTTCGGCGCCGCTGCCGCCTACGCTCACCTCGTAGATGCCTATGAGCATCCACATGAGACATCCGAAGAGGAGCACGGGTTTTGATTTACGTAGGTGTATTTTATCCTCTAATATTACGAGGATATAGGCGGATACAAAGAGGAGTAGGCCGACAAAACCTACCCAGGCCGTTGTCATATTATTGAGATGTTCCATCTCTGCCCTTTAATTAGGGGTGGCAACTGATCTTATAAAAATGAATGAGTTGACAGTCTATACTATTAGAGCTCTGCTGTCAAAGATTTATCATCTTTTTTTTTTAGGTGTCTCATTTTCGCACAATTCCCATATTTGCCTTGACCGAGATGAGTGAAAATTGGTACTTTAAGGCAGTCATTAAAATTTATGCTGCACATACCGGGTGATATAAGAGTAAAAAGGGAATCCCGTTAAAATCGGGAGCTGCCCCGCAACTGTAAGCGGCGACGAGTTCTTTATCTTGGCCACTGGTCCTTATGACCGGGAAGGCAAAAGGACTCGGGCGACCCGTGAGCCAGGAGACCTGCCCGGTTACAAAAGGTATAAGCTCTTCGAGGGAGAGAGCCGCAGCCTGGTTTGTCTCTGCTGCAAGGTCTATACGCGGGGACTGTAAGTCCTCTTGCGGGACGTGTGGAGCGTTTGGACAGGGGCAGCAGGCCCTGTTGGAATTAATGAGAGTTTTACCCCTGTTCTACCATCCCTTTATTGAGTGGGGGTGGTTTTTTTTGTTTATGGGGTATGAACGCAAATCAGAGATCAGTTGGAGGTGCAGGTGAGAGGCATGAGAAAAGGGCTTATTCATATATACACAGGCGACGGCAAGGGTAAGACCACGGCGGCAACAGGGCTTGCCGCAAGGGCGGCGGGGCATGGGCTGAAGGTATTATTTGTGCAGTTTTTTAAAGAAGACAGCGCGCCCTCGGGGGAGAAGAGATTTTTTGATAACTCTGCCTCCAAGACCATTACGGTTATGCGTTCAAACTGTAAACATCCTTTTTTTACAGGTGATAAGACCGATGATGAGAGTGTGAGCAGGGCTATCAGTGATACCTTTACAAGGGTGAAGGAAGTTGTATCTGACGGCGGGGTGGACCTCCTTGTACTTGATGAGATTATGGCCGCCTTGCGTGGCGGCTGGATACCCCTTGAGGAGTTTATCGGGTTTCTTGAGTCGCGCCCATCAGGGCTTGAGGTGGCCTTAACCGGCAGGGACGCCCCATCGGAGCTTGTGCGTATCTCTGATTATGTGACGGAGATGCTGAAGATAAAACACCCCTTTGACGAGGGTATTAACGCGAGAAAGGGTTTTGATTTTTGATTTTTTTATCTCATGTGAATTTTTCTGATATAGAGGTGCGAGTTTTTGGTTAATAGTCTTAAGATGAGCGGTCTTACCCTTGTGCTTGGCGGCGTAAGGAGCGGTAAAAGCGGCTTTGCCAAGGGACTCTGCGAGGGTGCGGAGGGTGCTGATATGGGGGGCGAGTCGGCGCTTCTTTACATCGCAACGGCAGAGGGACTTGACGATGAGATGCGGGGCAGGATAAGGCGTCATCAGAGCGAGCGTGGCGGTGCCTGGGTCACTCTTGAAGAGCCCGTGGAAGTAGCGGCGCGCTTAAGCAAAGCCCCGCGGGGCTCTGTGATTCTGCTGGATTGCCTTACACTGTGGCTAAGTAACCTCATGGGGCTTGGTCTTGAAGATGAGGAGATACTGGTACGGGTGGATGAACTTGCCGGTATTATGAGCAGATCCTCATCAGCCGTTGTCGCGGTATCCAATGACGTTGGCGGCGGGGTTATGCCTGCTAACGCTCTGGCCAGAAGGTTTGGTGATTTATCGGGTTTTATGAACCAGCGTATGGCTGGGGCAGCGGATGAGGTTTATTTTCTTACAGCGGGAATCCCGCGAAGGCTTAAGTAAGACTTAACTTATAAATGGAGAGATATTAAAGACATGGGATTACTAAAAGAGAGTCTGGCGGCCATAAGGCCCGTTGATAAGGGGCTGCTCACAGATGCGCAGGTGAGGCTTGACAGTCTTACAAAACCAAAGGGAAGCCTTGGCCGTCTTGAGGAAGTCGCCAGGAGGCTCGTGGCTATCAGCGGCCAGACTCGCCCCTCTATAGAAAAGAAGATAATCTTTACCTTTGCCTCAGACCACGGCGTAGCCGCCGAAGGGGTCTCGGCCTTTCCGCCAGAGGTTACCGAGCAGATGGTACTGAATTTTCTAAGGGGCGGAGCAGGCATAAACGTACTTGCCCGTCACGCAGGGGCAGAGGTAGCTGTTGTGGATATAGGAGTAAACTGCGACTTTGGTTCACCGGCGGGCCTTATTGATAGAAAGGTCATGAGAGGCAGCGGCAATATCCGCAAGGGCCCTGCCATGACTCGTGATGAGGCGGTGCAGTGTGTGGAGGTGGGTATAAATCTTGCCCGTGAGTACGGCGGAGAGGGTGTAATCTTCGGCACAGGGGACATGGGTATAGCCAATACCACGCCCTCGAGCGCCATTGCGGCGGCTTTTTCAGGGTGTGCCCCTTCGGAGGTTACGGGTATGGGAACAGGTGTAGATGAAGAAGTGCATCAACACAAGATAGGTGTGATTGAGGATGCTCTCGCGGTAAACAGCCCCAACCCCTCGGACGCTCTGGATGTACTCTCTAAGGTAGGCGGGCCGGAGATAGCCGGTATCGCGGGGCTTATTATCGGGGCAGCCTCCATGAGGGTACCCGTAGTTGTTGATGGTTTTATCTCCACTGCCGGGGCCTTGACGGCTTATGAGCTTG
>JAJRZX010000016.1 GCA_024275045.1 Deltaproteobacteria bacterium | reverse complement strand
CGTGACCGTCTGCTACAGCTGCGTGATGAGACAAAGCAAAACGCTAACGTCGTTGAACTCTTAATATCTGACGAGGACCTTGACGATGATTTGCTTGACGAACTGCTTGAAGATGAGGAAGACAACCTCATAGATCAGGATTCAGATAGCATTGCTGAAGCCTCAGAAGAAGCGGAACACCCCATTGATCTGCAAAAATTAGATGCCGAGATTGCGGAGCTGAACGAGTACATCAGTCTGGCCAGAAACATAGGAATCGATACCAAGACGAAGGCCCTCCTAAAGGCTTTAGAAGTTGGTTTTAACAAGATGGAGGAGATGGGCGCGGCAAAGAAGGTCGTTGTTTTTACGGAATCCAGACGCACGCAACTCTGGCTGAAGGAATTTCTGGTGGGCAATGGTCATACCGGAGAGGTACTCACCTTTAATGGCACTAATAAAGATGAAGACTCCGGCAGGATTTATAAGGAATGGCTTGAAGCCAACAAATATACAGGCCGCGCCTCAGGCTCGAGACAGATTGATATACGCACCGCTATTATCGACCGTTTCAGATCTCATGCGAGCGTGCTTATCGCCACAGAGGCCGGAGCCGAAGGCTTGAACCTTCAGTTCTGTTCCGCCGTTGTCAACTTTGATCTGCCATGGAATCCACAGCGCATTGAACAGCGCATAGGCCGTTGTCACCGATATGGTCAGGTGCATGACGTAGTTGTTATCAACTTTCTGAACGAGCGCAACGAGGCAGACCGTCGGGTACAGGAATTACTTGAACATAAGTTTAATCTCTTCACAGGTGTCTTTGGGGCAAGTGATGATGTCCTTGGCTCCATAGAATCAGGCATGGATTTCGAGGGCCGCGTCCTTGAGATATATCAGCAATGCCGCAGTAAAGAGGAGATACAAAAAGCCTTTGAGCGTCTTCAATCCGAGCTGGATGAGCAGATACAGACCAAGATGCGTGATACGCGCAAACTACTGATGGAGAATTTCGACGAAGATGTCCATGAGCTTCTGAAGGCGAATATTACAGGGACACGTGAGAAGCTTGACCGAATAGGGCGTATTTTCTGGGAAGTAACAAGGCACGTGCTGAGCGAAATCGCGCGTTTTGATGATGAGACTTTATCTTTTAACCTTGAAAAATCTCCTCTATCAGGTCTCTCTACGGGGTCTTACCAACTCATCTCCAAGCGAGATGAAAACACTCTCGGCGAATTCCTTTACCGCCTGAGCCATCCCCTTGGCGAGTTTGTCCTTCGCATGGCAAAAGCTTATGCCTGCCCGGCCGCAGAGGTGACCTTTGATATCTCCAATCACCCTACCCGAATTTCGGTGATAGACGGCCTTAAAGGCCGCGAGGGCTGGCTAACACTTCAACACCTTCACATCGAGTCTTTTGATAGAGAAGAATTTTTGCTCTTTTCGGCGGTAGACAAGAGCGGCAATAACCTGGATCAGGAGACCTGCGAAAAGTTATTTAACTGTGCGGGACACTCAAGTATAATGGAAACTCCCATTCCTGAGGCAATAGGCAAACGGCTGGCAGGTGATAGCGATAGGCATGTAAAGGCTACTATTGCCGCTAATCTTGAGGAAAACAACAGGCATTTTTCAGAAGCCCGTGACCAGCTTGACAAGTGGGCCGAAGACATGGAGATGGCCGCTCAGAAGGAGCTTGACGATACCAAGCGGCAGATACGAGACCTGCAGAGGCAAAGCCGTCAGGCCCCTACCATGAAAGAGCAGTATAGCCTTCAGGAAGAAATTGTCAGACTGGAACGAAAAAAAAGAAAATTGCGTGCGAAGATATTTGATGTTGAGGACGAGATAGCGGAGAAGCGCGACCGCCTTGTGGAAGGGCTTGAAAAGCGTATGCAACAGAAAACCACTACCACGCCGCTCTTTACCATACGGTGGAGAGTCGTATGACAATGAGCAATAAACAATTAACAATGAACAAGGAAAACCCGGCTTTTGAGAAGGCCTATGCCTTAGCCATAGGGATTGTTTATGCGTACAAGCACCTTTGTGAGAAGAAGCGGGAATTCACATTGTCCAAGCAGTTACTCCGCTCCGAAACATCTATCGGGGTTAATATGGCTGAGGCGAATGGAGTTATTTAAGAGCCGGCACCTTCTTAAAGACACCGGCTATCTGTATATTGGAGCCGTTGATTCTCTTTTTTCTGATGTCGATAACGTGGCGGCTATACTCTTTGCCATACTAAAAAAAACACGGATTAACAGACGAACTGATAATTGATCACTGTTCACTGGAGATTGAGAACATGCCCACAGTAGCGCAGCTTCGTACCCGCCTTCTGAAAAAACTAAAGGAGCTTTTTCAGCTTGACCAGCCGGACCTCGACTTTGGTTTTTACCGCATCATGCACGTTAAGAGCGAGCATATTACGGAGTTTATCGAAAAAGACCTTCTGAGCTTTGTCGAGGACGCCTTCGGGCAGGTAGACGAAGCCCGCAGGGCTACGTTGCGGGCGGAGTATGAAAAGGCTATCCAGACAGCAAAGGATTTTAAAGCTCCCAATCCTGAAGAGACAGACCCCGTCAAGAAGGCAAAGAAGGCCCTTGAGGCGGTACAGGAAAACACCTCATCCGAGGCGGATATATACGATCACCTTTATCGATTTTTCGAGCGTTACTATGACGATGGTGACTTTCTATCACGGCGCTACTATACACGTGAGACACCGGGCAAGGCCGCGCCCTATGCCGTGCCCTATAATGGAGAGGAGGTAAAGCTCCACTGGGCCAATGCCGACCAGTATTACATCAAGACATCGGAATATTTCTCTAACTTTACCTTCGACCTTACGCAAGCCGCTGAAGTTCTGAAGATGACCGTGCAAGAGCGGGCCTTACAGCAGATTCCTGAAGCCCCTGTAAAGGTGCACTTCCGTATAGCCGAGGCCACTGAAGGTGAGCACGGCAACGTGAAGGCGCAGGCTACGGATAAGCGTTATTTTATTATTCATTCTAAAGAACCAGTGGGAGTTACGGAAGACGGCGAGCTTGTTGCTAACTTCGAGTATCGGCCCGACCCTGAAAAGGGCAAGACGCAGGAAAGGTCCTGGCGAGAAAAGCGTAACGCCGAGGCCCAAAGTGTTATTCTCTCTTGCCTTGAAGAGATGGTGAAAGCAGATAAGAGGCTTGATAAATATCTACGCCTCCTTAATCTTCCCGCGCCCACTGATAAGGATAAGACCCGTCCCCTGCTTGCAAAGTACATCAATAAATACACTGCCCGCAACACCATGGATTATTTTATACACAAAGACCTTGGCGGTTTTCTAAGGAGAGAGCTGGATTTTTATATAAAGAACGAGGTCATGCGCCTTGATGATATTGAGAACGCCGATGCTCCGGCAGTAGAGAGCTACCTTGCGAAGATAAAGGTGATGCGCAGGATTGCCGGAAAGCTAATTGACTTTCTTGCCCAGCTTGAAGACTTTCAGAAGAAGCTCTGGTTAAAGAAAAAATTTGTAGTGGAGACAAACTACTGCATTACCATTGACCGTGTGCCTGATGAGCTGTACCCGGAGATTGCCTCCAATGAGGCCCAGCATGACGAGTGGGTAAAGCTCTTTGCCATGAATGAGTTAAAGGGCTACGCCAAACCCCTTACCGTGGATTTTCTGCAGGCCAATGACAAGCTGGTTCTGGATACACGATTTTTTGATGAGGCATTCAAGGCGAGGCTACTTGCCTCCATTGAAAACATTGATGAGTTGTGCGACGGACTGCTTATTCATTCGGAGAATTTTCAGGCGTTGAACCTGTTGCAGGTACGGTATAGAGAGCAGGTGAAGTGTGTTTATATCGATCCACCGTATAATGCACAGTCTAGTGAAATTTTGTACAAAAATTCATATAAACACTCATCTTGGTTATCGCTCATCCAGGACAGGGCCTTGGTTTCAAAATCATTCCTTACCAAGATATTTGTACATATTACAGCGATTGATGAGGTTGAGAACATGCGATTGGGACTTATGTCCCCAGATCTTTTTTTAAATTGTGAAGATGCTTGTATTTCAATAGTTCATAATCCAACAGGGCAACAGGGCAATAATTTTTCATATACACATGAATTTGCGCACTTCATGTATCCTAAAAATACCAATTGTATTGGACTTGAAGATAGAGATGATCCTTTACGTGAATCAACACCAGATATTAGACCACTTAGAAATGTTTCTTCGGGTAAAAATCATCTTCGTAAATCAGCGGCGAATTGTTTTTACCCTATTTTGATTAAGGATGGCAATATAGTTGGATTTGGAGAAGTGTGCAATGAGGATTTCCACCCAGAAAGTATAAACGTTAAGAGAGAGGATGGCATTATCGAAGTATACCCAATTGATCCCTCAAATATAGAAAGTAAGTGGGTCTTTGCACGTGATACGGTGGAATCTATTTCTGGTGAGCTAAAAGCAGAATTTAATCAAAAAAAGAAAACTTGGGACATTATCAGAAAAAAAAGTAAATTTCGCTATAAGTCTCTATGGGAGGATAAAAGATACAATGCGAACAGTTGGGGCAGTGTGATACTAAATAATATTTTACCGAAGAACTCTTTTACATATCCAAAATCTATTTACACAACTAGGGATTGCATTGATGCAGGTTTAAATAATTTAACAACTGGCAACGTCCTCGACTACTTCGCCGGCTCCGGCACAACGGGCCATGCTGTCATAAATCTCAACCGCGAAGATGGCGGCAAACGCAAATATATCCTTGTTGAGATGGGTGACTACTTCGACACTGTCTTAAAACCACGTATCGCAAAGGTAGTCTATTCTGAGAAATGGAAGGACGGCAAACCTCTTGCAATTAACAATAAACAATTAGCAATTAACAAGAAAGAAGAAGGTTCATTCTTTAATGGTCTCTCTCACTGCTTTAAATACCTGCGCCTTGAATCTTACGAAGATACGCTTAACAACCTGCGCTTTGATGAGAACCCGACAAAAAAGGCAGTCTCTGCCAACGCCGGTTTAAAAGAAGACTACACGCTTCGCTACCTCCTTGATGTGGAGACGCGGGGAAGTCAGTCCCTCCTTAACATAGACGCCTTCTCAGACCCCACGGCCTACACCCTGAAGGTCAAGAAACCCGGCTCTGATGAGTACGCCATAAAAAACATCGACCTCATGGAGACCTTTAATTACCTCATTGGCCTTCGGGTAACCCACATCGCCGTGGCGCAGACATTTAACGCCGCCTTCAAGCGCGCCCCTGACCCCGAACTCCCAGAAGACCAGCACACCAAACTGGAGATAGACGGGAAGATAAAGCAGGACTCCGAAGGCCCGTGGTGGTTTAGAAAGGTAGAAGGCTGGGTTCCCAAAGACAGCTCTAACCCCAATAACGGTCAGCAGGAAAAGGTGCTTATCGTCTGGCGAAGGCTTACAGGCGACCTTGAACAGGACAACCTCATGCTTGACGAGTGGTTTCAGAAAAACCGCATCAGCACCCGCGACTTTGAGTTCGAGACCATATATGTGAACGGCAGCAATAACCTGCCCAACCTTGCCCTTGAGGAAGACAGGTGGAAGGTCCGCCTCATTGAAGAAGACTTTATGAAAAAGATGTGGGAGACAGAGGGATGAACAAAAAAGATATCCCCGCAAAGACAGAGTTTCTCCTATACCGCACAGCAGACGGCAAGGTGAGAATAGAGACCCGCATGGAGGACGAGACGGTATGGCTGACACAGGAGCAGATGGCAGAGCTTTTTGATAAGGCCCGCTCCACTATTAACGAGCATATCAAAAATATTTTTGCCGAAGGTGAGCTTGTTGAAGAGCGGGTAAAAAGAAAATTCGGAATTTCCGAATTTTCTACCAAACCCACCAATTATTACGACCTGAATGTAATTATTTCAGTTGGTTACCGAGTGAAATCTCTTCGCGGCACTCAATTTCGTCAGTGGGCCACAAGGCGGCTCCAAGAGTACATCATCAAGGGCTTTGCCATGGATGATGACCGCCTTAAAGAGAGGGGGGGCGGCAGTTACTTTGATGAGCTCCTTGCCCGTATCCGTGACATTCGTTCTTCGGAAAAGGTCTTCTGGCGTAAAGTGCTGGATATATACGCCTTAAGCATTGATTATGAGCCAGGCGCTAAGATTTCAAGGGATTTTTTCAAGATTATTCAGAATAAGATGCACTGGGCGGCCCATGGGCAGACAGCGGCAGAGGTGATATATGGCCGGGCAGACGCCTCAAAACTCAATATGGGAATGACTAATTGGGCGGGCGAGAAGATACGCAAGAGCGAGGTTGAGGTAGCGAAAAACTATCTCAACAAAGAAGAGCTGGACATCCTCAACCGTATAGTGACCATGTATCTTGAGTTTGCCGAGTTACAGGCCCTGAACCGCAAACCCATGACCATGAGAGACTGGATCTCAAAGCTCGATGACTTCCTGAGACTCTCAGAGAGGGACATCCTCACCAATGCGGGTAATGTAAGCCACAAGGCAATGCTACAAAAGGCCCATGCTGAATACGAAAAATACCGGCAAAAGATGCTCTCAGAGCCATCTGAGGTAGAAAAACACTTTATCGAGGCGGAAAAAGAGATTAAAGAGATAGAATCACTGAAAAAACGAGGGCCGAAGAATGGCTAAAAGGTCTCGCGGCCCAAAAGAACACGCCTTCAAAAACAGACTGCTCTTAAACCAGTGGCTTATAAGCCTCTTCGGTATTGACCCCCTTGTTGAGAAGAGGCTGAACGGTAAGAAGGCCCTGCCTTTTCACATACTGGCCGACCCGCTTAAGCGCATTAGTCGGGATGGCCAAGATGCTGATAACCTGCATTACTTCTATCACGCCCTGATTAACAGCAACTTCTTTTTTGACGAATTCTCATCTATCAGCAAGAGTGAAATCCTTAGATATGAAGAGAATATCGTAAGGCATACACAGTCAATTAACGAAAAGCGTTTTCGCTCGATAAAATGGAAGTACTACCAGTGGCTTAGCCTGCTCTTCGTGGAGGTCTATCTTGACCGTTACTTTGAGGACAGGGAAGGCCTCTTGCGAGACCTTAATGCCTTTGTCGAGTCTTTCAACCAACGCTGGCCTGATTATGCCGATGTGCCCCCGTATCTCGAAGACGACTTGAATAAACTCTGCCTGCAAAATGCTACGGGTAGCGGCAAGACCTTGCTGATGCATGTTAATCTTCTGCAATATCGTCACTACGCAATGCGGCACGGTAAGGATAAGGACTTGTCCCGTGTAATTCTGCTTACGCCCAACGAGCGCCTCAGCGAGCAACATATAGCAGAGTTTAGTGAGAGTAATATTTCAGCTATGCCCTATCTTCTTACACGAAGCTGGATGTATGGTGCGGGCAGGGGGCTTGATCATGTGGATGTACTGGAAATCACCAAGCTGGCCGATGCTGAAGGCCCTAATACAATTGCAACACGCAGTCTCGGAGACCAGAACCTTTTGCTGGTGGATGAAGGACACAGGGGCATGAGCGGTAAGGAAGAAGGCGTTTGGTTTACACGGCGAAGCGACTTATGCGCCAAGGGCTTCACCTTTGAATACTCCGCCACCTTTAAGGAAGCCGTTAAGGCATCGGGCAATTCTGATTTTTCTAATAGCTACGCCAAGGCCATTGTCTTCGATTACTCCTATCGCTGGTTTTATGAGGACGGGTTTGGGAAGGACTATCAGATACTCAATCTGCCGGAGACTTACGAGACGCTTCAGGCAACTTACCTGACGGCTTGCCTGCTAAAATTTTATCAACAGCTTCGTATATACGAAGAGAAGGCAGGGGAGGTTGAGGCCTTTAATATGGAAAAACCCCTCTGGGTTTTTGTGGGGAGTACCGTCTCTTCAGGCAGTCTTGGCAAGAACGAGAAGATCGTTGCCACTGATGTGGCGCGGATTATTCATTTCATAGCCAATTTTCTCTACGATGTTGAGGCGGCGAAAAGTCGATTGCAAGAGCTACTAACGGGCTCGGGGCAGGATACGGGGCTTCTGGATAAAGACAGTAATGACATTTTTGCCGATTCTTTTACTTATCTGAGAAAGGCATTGAATGCCGGCGAAACGGTAGATAACCTGTACAGGGATATCTTACGTCGGCTCTTTAATAATTCCGCTGGCGGTAATCTGATTTTAGACCGTGTCAAGGGCGCTTCAGGGGAAGTTGCGCTACGTGTTGGCACATCAGAAACTCCTTTCGGCCTTATTAATGTTGGCGACGCAAAAGGGTTATGTGATCATGTGGCAGAGTTTGCCTCGCAAAACAATACGACACTTACTATTGAAGAAAGCGACTTTACTGAGGCTATGTTCGCATCGGTAAAAGACTCGGCCTCGCCTGTCAATTTGCTCATAGGCTCCAAAAAATTCGTAGAAGGCTGGGATTGCTGGCGTGTAAGCACCATGGGCCTTATGCATGTGGGCCGTAGCGAAGGCACGCAGATAATTCAGTTATTTGGCCGTGGTGTGCGGCTGAAGGGTTTTGAGTGGAGCCTCAAGCGCAGTGGGCACACAAATGCGGCGCATCGTCCTAACTTCATAGAAGAGCTTGAGACCCTGAACGTATTCGGTATTGAGGCGGATTTTATGGAGAAGTTCCGTGAGTTTCTGAAAGATGAGGGACTGCCGGGTAATGAACGCCGAAAGATTATTATGATTCCTTTAAACGTGACATATGATTTTGGAAAGAAGCTGAAGATACTTCGGCCTAAACGCAAAGCCTCTGATGGAAAAGATTATGACTTCAAGAAGGACGCTCCCGTCCCGGCTATAGGTGATATCCCCGGTTATTTAATGCGCAATCCTGTCGTGGCGGACTGGTATCCACGCATTCAGGCCACGCAGTCCCATGGGGTTGGGTTGGCTATCCAAAAAAATGAAGCCTCCTTGAAGGAGAGTCAACTGGCTCTTCTGGATTATGACGCGCTCTTCTTCGAGCTGGAGCAATTCAAGCGAGAACGGAGCTGGTATAACCTGAATATCTCTAAAGAAGGCATAAAAAAACTACTGAGAGATACTAACTGGTACACTCTTTATATGCCGGATACAAGACTGAATCCATCAGATTACGATGGCGTTCTGCTCCTTCAGCAGGTGGCGATAGAGTTATTGAAGCGTTACTGCGACCATTATTACAACTATTGCAAACGTGAATTCATCGAGCCGCGCCTGGAGTTACGTGAGCTGAGACCGGAGGATGACAATATCCCCAAAGAAGAATTTTACCAGCTTATAGTGGATGGCGACGAAGAGGGGGTAATTGCTGGTATCCAACAGATTAAAACAGACCTTGAGGCTAAGAAAGATGATTTGTTAACAATAGGTGACCTAAATACCTGCAACTTCGGCAAACACCTGTTCCAGCCGCTCTTCCATGTCAGACCTGGCGGTAAAATCACCGTTATGCCTGTTGCTCTCAATAAAAGTGAGTACCAATTTGTTACGGACCTTAAGAACTGGTGCGATACTAAGAAGGCCGATTTGGAGAAAGAGGGCATGGAATTATTCCTGCTCAGGAACTTAAGCCGCGGTAAGGGAGTCGGCTTTTTCGAGGCAGGTAATTTTCACCCGGATTTTATTCTCTGGATGTTATTGGGAGATAAACAGTATGTCACCTTCATTGAGCCCCACGGACTTATGCATGAAGGCCTTGGAAGTGAAAAAATACTATTCCATAAACGCATCAAGGATGTAGAAAAGCGAATGAATGACCCGAAGGTGATACTAAACAGCTTTATTCTCTCCGACACTAAATATCCACGGCTGAAGTGGGGCAAAACCCAAGAGGAGCTTGAAGACATGCATGTGCTCTTCATGGAAGACCTCAAAGAGGACAACGAGAGTTATATTGACAAACTCTTTTTTCGCCTCATGGAGAATCTTTATGAGTGAGGTGTGAAAGGTTTTTTTCTATTAGTATCCCCCCCCCTCTACCCGCCCGGCATCAACTCTCTCACCTCTTGCGAGAGCCGAGTGTACCTGTTTACAGGTCTGTTGTTATTTATGGCTATGGCGAGGGCCTTCTTGGAACTAATGAGGATAACCAGCTTTTTCCCACGGGTGACGGCGGTATAGAGGAGGTTGCGCTGGAGTAGCATATAATGAGACGTATGGAGGGCTATAATAACGCATGGGTACTCACTACCCTGGGCTTTGTGGATTGAGGTGGCGTAAGAGAGGATAATCTCATCAAGCTCGCCGCCATAGCCGTACTCCACGTCCCTTCCGTCAAAATCGACAATCATCACCTGCTCTTCGTCGTCAATCCTCTTAACGCGTCCCATATCCCCGTTGAAAACCTCTTTGTCGTAGTTATTCCTTATCTGCATCACCTTGTCGCCGATTCGGAGTACTCTGGCGCCTCGTCTCAGTGAAGGTCCTTGCGGGTTCAGGTGCTTCTGCAGCATGGTGTTGAGGTTCGCGGCCCCGATAATGCCGCGCTTCATGGGCGTCAGGACCTGTATATCCCTTACAGGGTCCCAACCGAAGCGTCCGGGAAGGCGCTCCTTGCAGAGCGATAGTATCTCACCGAGAATATCCTCCTGCTCCTCCTTGAATATACAGTAAAAGTCCTTCTCTCCTCTATACTCAGGCCTTAAATCAAGAGAAAGGCCCTCGTTGATATTTGAGGCGTTAAGGCTGATAAGGCTACCCTCGCCCTGTCTGAATATGTGTCTCAATGTGACCACAGGTATAGCACCGGAGTCGATGAGATCCCGCAGGACATTACCCGGCCCCACTGAAGGGAGCTGGTCTACATCGCCCACAAGGAGCAGAGAGGTATCTACTGGAAGTGCCTTCAGAAGTGAGTTGCAGAGGACTACATCAAGCATGGAGGATTCGTCAACAACAAGGAGATCTATATCCAGAGGGTCCGCCACTCCCTTCTTGAAGCCCTGTACAGAAGGGTCGTACTCAAGCAATCTGTGTATGGTCTTTGCCTCTTTTCCCGTAACCTCGGCCATTTTCTTCGCGGCTCTGCCCGTTGGCGCCGCAAGGGCTATGCGTATACCCCTTTTCTTTAATATCAACAGTATAGCCCTAAGAATAGTCGTCTTGCCGGTGCCGGGGCCTCCCGTGAGGATACTGACCTTGCCGGAAATAATGGTCCTGATAGCCTCTGCCTGGGCAGCGGCAAAGGTAATGCCCATCTTCTTCCCTGCCCATGAGATGGCCTTCTCCTTATCCATGTCCGGCAATGGGCTTGGTCGCCTTATGAGCTCCGCCATCATCGAAGCGATGCCCATCTCAGCGTAGTGGAGCAGAGCTAATGAGACCATATCTGCTTCAACAAAGATTTTTTTCAACTCAATCAGCGGGGGTAGCTGTGCTGATATGGCTTCTTCTGGCAGACCAAGGATATCTGCGGCGCAGAGGACAAGTTCATCTTCTGGAAGATAGCAATGGCCTGATTTTGCGGCCTCGGAGAGGGCATGAAGTATGCCGGCTTGTATTCGTAGCGGGGACTCCGCCTGCACGCCCACAGTCCCGGCTATCCTGTCAGCCACCTTAAAGCCCACCCCCCGGATATCTTCGGCTAATTGGTAGGGATTTTCCTTTACCCGGGCAATAGAGTCCTTGCCGTATCGCTTGTATATCTTTATGGCATAGGTGGAAGAGATGCCCTCGCCCTGTAAAAAAATCATTATATCCTGTATATCCTTCTGCTTGGCCCAGGCCTTTTTTATCCTATTCGCCCGTTTACTGCCAAGGCCGGGGACCTCGGTAAGGCGTTCAGGAGCGGTCTCAATAATATCGAGCGTTTCAATGCCGAAACGCTTCACAATCTTGAAAGCGTACCTCGGCCCGATTCCCTTGATGAGCCCGGAGCCAAGATACTTCTCAAGTCCGTTAAGGGTATTGGGTCTTAGGAGATGATACTGATCGAACTTGAACTGCTGGCCGTACTTTTTATCATTATTCCATGAGCCCATGAGCCGCACACTTGAGCCCACGGGCACGCCTGGCAGATATCCTGTTGCCGTGGTGAGGCCCGGCTTGCCCTTCTCTTGAAGCTGTACGACGCAGAAGTTATTATCCCTGCTCTGAAAGGTGTAGCCCTCGATAGTGGCGGTTATGGAGGCATTTACAGGTTTTATTTTATTAACCATAGTATTCATATCTATTCTTTATACGCCCTCAATCGCCGGAGGGCTATCGTGATAATCTCAACGGCGCTGAAAAGCCATCAAAAAACAAGTGAAAAGCCGGTGAAAAACCTGTAAACATATTGACGGGCATTTTTGAGTTCCTTTACACTTTCAAAACCAGCTACTGACATGCCTGAGAGCCCCATGAAATGTTTTTTCTGATATTCCTCGGACCATGACATGGGTAATCATGAAACATTGATTGTAGCCCCTTCCATGAAGCCATGAAGATAACTACTTTTCTTCAAATCGACCGCGCAACTAAAAAGCTGATGAAAAGCTGGTGAAAAAATAATTCCTTGCCTTATGTTCAGCCCATCCATGTAAAAGGGTTTCAAGGTCCTCAATCGGGGTAGTCCTTCTAAAACTTCCGGGGTGCTTAAATTACCCAACCAGAGATTGAGGGTCTTAGAACAATCCGGGAGATTTGCATTTATGAGATTCAATCCCCGCCTTAACTTAGTCTTAAATTCCCTTTTTATGGAGGTTTTCACAAGGCGAAAAGGCCTCCATGAAAAGTTTTTCTCTTCCTGTAAATTTTCCTTTCTTTGAGGGGGTAGAGAGCCGCCGGAGAATATTAAGAGGGTTTTTTTTTGAACCAATTTTACGACTACATTATACATAGTATAGTTATGTCCACACGAAGTAGACACGGGCGTAGCGCACGGGATGAACACGCATATCATCATCTCTTCAAGGTAAAGAGTGAGAGTCCGACTGATAATGGACAGTCTCAGACAACTCTGCGCATCCCTAATCATCAAAACTCCCCTCATCTTTAATGTGCTCTTCATCCCAGGCCTTCTCCTCTTCTCTCTTCCTTCTCATCCGGATCATGTTCTTAACCTGACGCGCTGTTTTTATGAGTAGAGGCATCATCTTCGAGTCCATCCTTGAACAGTTCAAATATGTAGAAGCCATCCTGCGGGGCGTCCACTCGTAGTTCTTTTCGTAGCGGCGTTCCATCCATATGCGCATCTTGCGCCATCTCTCTTTTGGATAGAGTTCTCTGGCAAAGAGGTTAAACCACCAGCGACGTTCATCATCATCTAAAGAATCGAATAAAACCCCGGCAAAGACTCTTATGTCCTTTTTGTCAGCGTCGCGAAGCTCATAGGCCATAGAGGTAAAGCGCACCCATGAAGGATTAGGTTCATACATGTTGGACATATCTCAGAACCTGCCCTTATGAAAATGGACATACTGAACTGCCTCAAGGTAACCGACCTTACGCCGTTCTATCTCATTCATATTAAAAATTGAGCCCTTTATTGGAGTCAGCACAGATGTCTTTACTCCAAAGGGGCCGCGGATATCGAATTTTGCGGCTATGTGTTTACCGCTTATGGCAGCGATAAGATCATTTTCCCGTAGAATATCGACGATCTCCTTCAGTGCCAGGTCTTTTTCAGATTCATAAATGAATCTGATATCAATAACTTTCGCATCAAGGCATAATTGCTGCGCCTTTTTATAGATAAGATCAGGCCGGCAATATACAAGGTTTTTAAAGGAGAAGGCTTTCCAGCATCCCCCCCTCAAATGATTCACATGGGGGGCGATACGCTCCGCCAGTTCATGGATGTTTAACCACTCCTTTACAGGGGCCTCACGAAATCCTGGTCTCAGATGGAGCAACTCCCATTTACGGGCCTCCATATCGGCGGCCCGTAATCTATTACTCATAATGCCGATGCCCCGGTAATGATGCCCCCTTATAGCCTCACTTACAGGAAAGGGGGTTATATATTTTCTTTCCCCATCATGTGTAGATTCTTCGATTTCATCAAACTTCATCGCACTGACAAGTTGATGCTCGCGAGAGTTAAAGATTCCCGATTTTCTGTAGATAGGAATCTTGCCCAGATCGTGGGCTAACGCAATAATTGCATAGCTTAAAATATCCCTCATGCTATATATATTCCTTAGCAGTATATGTGCTACCATCAAGGAATGGTTTTTAAGCGTTATACGACGCAGGTCCTTTTTTATTGCAGGGAGAGTATCACGAGACTCAGGGTCCCTGTTGTCATTTACAATAGAGGGAGAACTGCCGTGGAGCTCTAGCTCATCAATGACGGCTTCCAGGATCAGCATCTCTCCGGCGGCATTGTAGCACCCTTTATACACCGACTCGCTGATGTAAAGATCCGAAAGATACTCAAAAAGGTGTTGTTTTCTATCTTCTGTTCTATGGTTCATTTCTTTTTCTCAAAATCTCCTCTATGTCTTCTATATCCAGGCCCTGGGCCTTTAAGCCTTGCAAAAGCCTCCATAGGGCTATGGGATCAAATGCCCCCTCCCTGATCTCTTCAATAACCGCCTCAAGGGCCAGGTCTTCTTTAAAAACACCTTTACCGACTCTCTTATGCAGGAGGTCTTCAAAGTCACTCCTTGCAGCGCTAAGGTCGTATATCTTGCGCGAGAGGGCGCGTGGTAACCTTATGGTATTAATTGTAACTTTTTTTCCATCTCTATCAGCTATCTCCCTCAGGCGCGCCTGTAGATTGAGTACGCCGACAAGATAGGCACCTTTCCTCTTCCTTCGAAAGAGATAAATGTTTTTATCCTGATCTTGAAGGAGAACTCCCAGGGTAAACTCTCCTATAATTGTCCTGGAAATCATGCTGTCTATTTTTACGCTCCTTGATGTTGCGATTAGAAATGTGACCTCAAGAGAGGAATTTAGCTCAACAATGTCCTCAAGCGTGGAGTAATCCATGCCTGCCAGAATATGCTCTGGAAAGTACATCCTGATAATCTCTGATGACTTGAAGGGGTTTACCGAGGCATCGGAGAGGTACGCCGGGTTTATATTCAGGCAACTTGCGAGCTTAAGCAGAGTGTTTTGCGATAGTGTGGCCTGGCCGTTTTCGTATTGAGATAGAGATGCCTGCGAGAGACCAAGTTGTCTGGCAAGGGCGGCCTGTCTTACTCCCTGGCTTTCACGTGCAAACTTTATGAGCTCCTTAAGATTCTGCATATATGAAGTATAAGCCCCTTACTTATAAAAGTCAATAGTTTTTTTATTTATTTATTTGACAAATATAACAGTGGGGATTATAATGCTCTCAAGGTAGGTGATTTATTATGACATTTCTTACGGTTAAAGAAGTATGTAAGCTCATTCAGGCCAAGCCGTCCACCGTTTACCAGTGGGCTGAACTAGGCCAGATTCCGAGCTACAAGGTGAACGGCCTTCTGCGATTCTCCGAGAAGGAGATATTTGAGTGGCTTAAGAGTTGCAAATCTCCCACACTGGATATATTATATCCAAATGCAGGTAGAAGGTCCTAAGGAGTTTCATTATGGGCCTCTACAGACGAAAGGACAGCCCCCACTGGTGGATGTCATTCAGAATAAAGCGCCGGAGGATCTTTGAGTCCACCGGCACCGCAAACCGTAAACTTGCGCAACGAATCCACGCGCAGAGGCTTACGGAAATTCTTGAAGGGAGGTGGTTTAAGAAAGAACCGGAGCGCGCGGAGACGACCTTTCGTGAGCTTGCGGAGCACTATTCAAAGTGGGTGGAGAGGCAGAAGGGTGTCCGGAGAAAGAAGGGAATAATAAAGATCCTCAACAAGCGCTTCGGAAAACTCCCGCTCAGTCAGATCTCAACAAGGCTCGTCGAGGAATACCAGTCATGGTATCTCGCCAAGGGCATGGCTCCGGCCACGGTGAACAGGCACCTTGCATGCTTGAAGCATATGTTCACAAAGGCCGTGGACTGGGAGATGGCCGATGAGGTTGAGCTGAAGAGAGTGCGGAGGGTAAAACTTCTGCCCGAGAACAATCGTCGCCTCCGGTATCTCTCAAAGGTGGAGTCACAGGCCCTCGTGGATGCATCAGAGGCGCACCTCAAGCCCATAGTTGTAACGGCGTTGAATACGGGCATGAGGAAGGAGGAGATACTCTCCCTTGAGTGGGAGAAGCACATCGACCTCAGGCACGGCTTCATACTTCTTGATGTGACCAAAAACGGCGACCGTAGAGAAATTCCCATAAACAAGACCCTCAGGGAGACCCTTCAGGGTCTTATAAGGCGTCTTGACAGCCCTTATGTCTTCATCGACAAAAAGGGAAGTAGGTATCTGAATGTTTACAGGTCGTTTAAGTCGGCCCTTAAGAGGGCCGAGTGGGAAAGATGTTCTGAGTGTGGTTATGATAGGGGTCAACGAGAGTCCCTGCCCCTTGGCAACTGCCCCAAGTGCGCAAATGAAATGAGATGCCTCCGGGGAATAAGGGATTTTCGGTTTCACGATTTGCGCCACACTTTCGCCAGTCAGCTTGTCATGGCTGGCGTGGACCTTATGACCATAAAGGAGCTTTTAGGGCACAGGACACTCACCATGACGCTCAGATATGCCCACCTTGCTCCGGGTCACAAGGTTAAGGCAGTGGCCCTCTTGGACAAAAATGGTTACGATTTGGTGACGCTGGGGAAAAATAGAGGGGCCGTCGGGCCATGAGTCCCTTTATTTCATAGCAATAAAAAAGGCCGTAACGCCCTGAAATCCAAAAGGAATTCCAGCACATTACGGCCCGATTTTAGTGGTGCCCAGGGACGGAATTGAACCGCCGACACGAGGATTTTCAGTCTTTCCAAAGCCATCCGGATCTTTTTTTGTTTAATGCTAATTAGTGGTTTTTATTGGGAAAAAGAGCCGGATGGCATACTTGTAAGTCCAGTTAAAAGTCCCTGTTGGTGACTCTTTAGTATACAAAAAGTATACAGTGGAGACCTGCGGACTTTTAGTCTTCTTGCCTATAAGCCGACCGCCTCCGGGCATCACTCTCTGACTTCAGGAGGCTTGGGCACGAGAGGCTCAAGGAGCGAGATAAGGTCTGGGATTTGCCGTTGCACAATGGCGTAAATCTCCGCATAGTTGACTTTTTCGTATTGATGACTGATGATGTTACGAAGGCCGATGATCTCCTTCCATGGGACCTCCGGGTGCCTCTCACGGAAATCCGAGCTAACCCTTCGTCCGGCCTCACCAAGTATCTCCAGTTTACGTTCTATGGCCGTGCGTATGATGCGTGCTTCTTTGCCTGTATCTATAAACTCCTCAAGCGAACTTTCGCCGATAAACTCTACAGTTGCGCGGGCCGCTTCAAGCATATCCCAAAGATAGGCAGGATCGCGCTCCTCAGGCCGCATAGACAACCTCGTTATTTGTAAGGATGTGATGCCTGCGGAAAGGATTGCGGATCGCGCTCTTTTCCACCAAATCCACTTTACGCCCAAGGATATCTTTCAACTCTTCCTCTGCCTTTATGTGGTCAAAAACAGTCCACATAACATCATCACAAAAGACCACGAGTATATCTACATCGCTATCAGGGCCGAAGTTATCTCCGAGGGCAGAGCCGAAGATGGCCAGTTCCTTCACCTGCCACCTGCGGCAGAAGTCTACGATTCGATCCTTTGGAATATTGATTCTGATTGTCATAGCAGTACTATTCTTCACATGTGGGTATTAAAAATCTATTTTATCAAGGTGTTGCAATGGGGCAAACTTTTTCTTCATTGTTAACGCTATTATAACACTATATCAATAATCCATGTTACCTGCAACCATGATCAATTTCTAAATAGATTATGGTTATTCATGAAATGTTTCACCCCCCCCTTCATCACGCTTGTGGAACACACTACCCTTCGTGTAACGCCAGAGTATTATCTTAAGTCACTACATTCAAACCACTCAGCTTATCAAACTGACACTTCCACTTATATTTTGTTCACTAAATATCATAGATATCGGCTAGAGCAATCGAATAAATATTTAATAAAGCAATAACGTCGTCTCTTTGAATCAATTTGACATTATTTGCATCCGCAAGCTGTTGTGCCCCCGGAGTGAAGCGGATTGCATTTGTAATAACCATTTTTTCAAAATCCAAATTATGGTCTTTGGCATAGATACCGTAAGCTGCATTGATTTCTTTTATACCGTTACTACCTTGGGTTGTTGATGGATTGATAGTGTGCTTGCACTGGATTAAAAATGACTCTTTATTGTCACCATGGGGTAAAACAACAACATCAGCACCCTGGTCATTAGTTAACGGAGTTACCTCAACCTGATGTCCTTTCTTTCTGTATATAGCCGCGACTGCATTCTCAAAGTCGGTGGGTTCCAGGCGATCAATATTACTTATATTTAGCCTTGTTAACGTAGCACCTTCTGCTGAGGTCTTTGGACCTGTTTTAATAATATCTTCCCAATCATCTTGTCCCATTACTGCTGGAATCAAGAGGGTTTTACTCAGATGACGCTTATACTCAAGTAAGCGATGAAGTTTTTCATCAAAAGAACCGCTACTATCAAAACTAGGGTGCACTGCAAGTGGAAGGTACACATTGACTGTTTTCTCTTGCCCTATTCGATATACTCTATCAGTTGCTTGGTCTTCTTTGGCAGGATTCCAAGCTCTGCCTAAATGAATAACATGGTTTGCAGATGTAATGTTTAACCCAACGCCAGCCGCCGCTGGTGATAAGATTATAACGTTAAACCCATACGTCTTCTGAAATGAGTCAATATGGCTTTTTCGCTTACCGCCGGGAACTTTACCATTTATGATATATGATTGAATTGAGTAACGTTTGTCGAAGATTCTTTTTAAAATACTCTGCATTTTTCGGTTAATTACAAATACGATAGCTTTTTCATTTTTATTTTTCACCTGGTCTAGTATCTCTATCGTTTTTTTCAGACGAGCAGACCTGTTAATGAGTTTTTCGACTTCAAAGCCTGCAAAACCAACTTCAGAAACAAATGGCAAATCAGGATGGAGTGAAATGTCTCTTAGTTTCCCAATAGTTTTAAGAATATGTTCTTTACGTTTCTTACCACTATCATACAGCAGTGTCTCTTGAGCTTTTTTAACAACATCCATATATATATCAATCTGCACATCAGGCATCTCAACTGGAAGTACATTTATTTTCTTCTCAGGAAGCCCATCGAGATGGTCCTCTTTCATTCGCCTTAAAAGGAATGGGTCTACCTCACTTTTTAACTTCTTTCCCAATTTTTCTCTTTCATCATCATCTGCTTTTCCTAACGGATTATGGAACTCTTTAGCAAATTCTTTTAAGCTGTGCAAGTGTCCAGGTTGTACAAAATCCATAATACTCCATAAGTCAACCCAACTATTCTCGACAGGTGTGCCTGTTAGAGAAAGCCCAAAATCATACTTCATTGCTTTAACCGCAGTGGTTACCATAGCTGAGGGTGATTTAATCTTCTGTGTTTCATCAAGTACAATTACAGACCACTCTATCAGTCCAAGGGAGAACTGATAGTCTCGCAGTGTCTCATATGTGGTAAGAACTACCTTGGCATTTTTTAGTTTCTTATTGTCTAATAACAACCCTCTGCCTGAAGTAAGTATCTTCTCTGCATCTTCCTTATCTTTTATCTCAATTTCCTTTACAATTTCATATTTTTGGGCAACAGCCATGTTCTTCAACTCTCTCAAATTCTTCCCGTGTAACTCTAAAAATTCACCAAAAACAGGCTCAAGGAATTCTTCATATTCAGCTCTCCAATTGCTCAGCAAAACAACCGGTGCTACAATAAGCATGGGTTTATTTGGTTCGTCTTTGCTTAATAGTTCCTGAACCCACCCCATAAAAACGAGTGCCTGCAAAGTTTTCCCTAATCCCATATCATCGGCAAGAATTGCACCTTTGGAACCTCGAATCCATAAATTTTGTAGCCAAGCAATACCTTCTTCCTGGTGTTTAAATAACTTCGTGGCTTTTAAAAGGCATTTAGAAAATCCTATGTTACCTGACCGTACAGGTAAATTAACACTATGATCGGGAGAATCAAAATTATCTCTGATAATTAAAACATTCGATGGAACTCTTAGTACAGGCCCGCCCCTTGCATTACCTCCTTTAACTCGTTTTCTCTCATTCTCTAAAGCCGTTATCGCATCCACAACTTCTTTACTTGCTGGGATAACACCATCTTTCCATGAGATCGTTTTCTTTCCATTTTTAATAGCATTCTCTATGTCTTTTTTAAGCGGTTTAGTCTCCTCTGGAGAGATAGGATACTTTTCCCCATTAATTGTAATTCCACCCTCTACATCTTCACCTTCTGGAGGCAACCATGATTCCTTATTAGGGCGTATGAAAGCAAACACCCTTGGCCTGTATTCACCAATATCAATGACACGCTCACTCCATTCGAGTAATTCACTACCCTCTTTTAGTGGCGTCTCAAAATCAATGACATCAGGATCAAAAAACTCCTCGGGATTATCGAGGAGAGTTTTGATGACTTTACCCTTAACGTGACGATTACGCTTAATGCTACCAAGGGCATCCTTCTGCTCTTCATTTAAGACAAGACGTGGGCCATCCTTAATTGCATATAGGTTTCGTTCTTTAAGTTTATCAAATGTCTCTATAAAACTTTTAGATTGGTCCTCAGCAAGAAGAGATTTATTATATAAAGGTTTATTGTCACCTTCGGAGGGCTCTTCATCTAAAATATTTTCAGACGTACATATAACCTCCTCACAAAAAACAGGTTCAATCTCAACGGTATCCTTATCTATACGTCTTAAACGGAGAGTTAGCTTTGAGGGGACAATTACCTGTTCACTTGTAAGGTAATTATCAAGTGTAGCTCCGGTTTCTTTAGCAAGCCCCTTGATTTTGGAAAACTTTAAGAGATTATCTCGAATAGCTTTTTGTGCAAGTGGAGCATTATTAAACTCATTCATGGCCTCAACAAGGTGAAATTGATCGCCTAAAAGCAGGTAAGTTTGCTCAAGAGTGATCTCAATGTATGCCCCTAACCTTTTGGGGCTAATAAATGGTTGTGAAGCGCCGTTAAGGAATACATAGTCGTACTTAAAATCCTTACTGGCAAGATTACCTACTGATTTTATCTCGATATCAAAGGGAAAAGCCTCAGGTAAACCTAATGTCTCTATTTGTTCAGTCTCAAGCCCGGCAACAGTAGCGTAGGGAACCAATATTCCCCCTTCAATCACCTCACACTGTTCATAATCGATAAGCTGATGAAGAAGATAAGCAGATACGCTATCTCGCTTGGATAACTTATTGTCAAGAGAGCTCAAGTCATCAAGTTGTACGTTCGTACCTTCAATGTAGAACTTAATGCCGTCTTTGGTGGGTCTGTATTTAATAGCTGCGGGGTAAGTTGTTTTATCCATATAAACGGTACTCACTCTGTTTGATATGTATCCCAAGATTCTTAATAATCCAAACACTCAGTTCCAGTTGCCATTTGTACCTAATTGCTCCGTGATGGAGCTGTCGTGCAACATAACCAGCGAATCTTAAGTCATCTGTACGGTATTGCTTGAGTCCCAAGGTGACTGGAACAGTACGCTTATTAAATACACGACATGCTCCTGCGTTACTCCACTCAACAAAGACGTGGCCTTTCATCTCTATAAGAAAGACACTTTGTTCTGAAGACCCACCTATAAGGTTCCCAAACCTTCGTTCTTTAAAATGCGCCTGCATATCTCTTGAGGATTGAAAAACAAGACGCCTTGCGCTATTGCCAAGGATCACCCATGTAGATTCAATGTGTGGCAGACAAGCCTCCCAAAATTTACGTCTATATTGCCAGTGAGGGTCTTTCGCGGTTTTGTCAACAACATTAAAGAAAAATTCGAGGTCTTTTTTTGCAATCCATTGTCCAAATATTTTCCGGGCAGTTGGATCTACCTTACGCCATTTTGGCGCACCTCCCGGCAACCTTGGGTCATGTAGATGTCTTAAAAAGAATGACCGTAAAGAATCTTGAATCTGGTCAGGGGCATTAATACCGGCTTTAGGAATTAGCTCTGAAGCCGCAACCGTATCAAGCTCCGTAAACCTTAATCTGCTAACGTTTTGTTCATTTACCTCCAATAGTGCAATTGTTTTTTGAACTTTATTATAAAAAACTTCTTGAGTTACTGTTTTTTCAAGAAAAGTCCTGATAGTTTCCTTAAGAAAGCGGCATGATGCCAGATCCCCGGTAAAGCCAAGGCTCTCTATATAAGCAATCACATCATCAGCTTTTAACTGCTCAAACTTTGACGCTGTTGTTCTATGCCCATTAGGAGAAAAAAGCAATATATCAAAGCCCTTCCAGCGGTTTAACCGTGGAGACTTGCCATTATAGCTAATTAGGTGTTTGTGAATAAATCGTCGTAATAGATCGAAGCCTGGAATTTGAGGGTGGTAATGCTTGAGATAAATATGTATCAAGTACTTCAAATAAGAATTCTTAAAATTGCTCTCAAGGAAGGAAAGGACCTTGCTGAAATTTTCAGCTTGTTCAATTAAATGAGGACGCGGGCCATAATTAAGTAACCAGGGGAGCTGTCTAACTTCACGCTGTTTCCAATCATCAAGGGGTACCTTCCAGAGCTTGGCTAACAGTGCACCCAAATCACCCCTATTAGGTTCTTTCGGTTGAACATCGAATATGGATTGAATCACCTCAAGCTGTCTTGGTAACAGCTTTGGTAGCCCGAAATCCGGAGGCTCAAAAGAGAAACTGTTTATTCCAGAGAAAAGAGTCATATCCGTAGCTTTATTGTTATTTAAGCTCTTTCTTTATATCTTTTACTACTTGATCTGCCCCTTTAACCGGCAAAGTTGGCGGAGTCATGGATATTCTAAAATCTATTCTTCTTTGTGCGCTTGAGTTAGAAGGTAGGTTACTTAATAGCCTACTGGCAGCATAACCACTTACGGAAAACAACTGTTGCCCTTTAGAGTTTCTTAGTTTATCCAACTGCACTTCTAAAAATTTCCATGTGTTAATGGCACGTTGTGCCGATAACTCCCAGTTTGATGCAAATTTTTCTCTTATTTTACTACCAATTTTAACATTATCAGTATGTCCCTCAATAAATACGGTATCTACCTTTCCATTATATTTGTCCTTGCTTAAGACATCGAATAAAATATGCCCAAGTGCACTTAGCAATCGTTGCCCATCTTCTTCAAGCTCAGCATGTCCACTTCTAAATAAAAGTCTTTCCGGAAGACGAATAACACCATTGTCATCATCTACTTTAACTATAAAACCTTCTTTTTCTATTTTTTCAGCAATTTCATGAATTATTTCCTTTCTCATCTGATTGTTCTCTGTTAATTCGGCAGTCTTCTGGCTAAAAATAAGCATATATAAGCTCAAGGTCAGAATAAAGATTATAAGTAGCCCCGACATAAGATCACTTATAGAAATCCATGAGGCAAGATCTTCTCCCTCTATATGGTAATTATTTGTGCGAGCAACCTTCATAGTCGTACAATCCTTCAGCTCCTATTCTTTTGACTCTTCAATAACATCTCTTAGCTCTTCAATAGCGCCGGATAGATGACTGGTGGCCTGACTTAACTTTTCGTCTAAGGCACCAAGGTATTTACTAATAGAATCTGATGTAATTTCCTGGTAGTCCCCTAACCCCGTGTTGAGTTTCTCAAAAACATCATTAAGTCCTTCCCTAATCTGACCAAATTTTGTCTCATATGCCTCCCAGCTATCTTGGGTCGATTCCAATGATTCGTTCATAGCTGTGACGGTTCCTTGTATGGAACCAGACATTTCCTGATAATATCCCTGAATAGTTTTAATCTCAGCTAAGAAGTCACCTTGCATATTGTTGATTTTATTGATCGCAGTTTCTAGTGCCCTCGTAGCACTGTGAACGGGTAAAGCACTTTCTTTAAAAGTTTCCGCAGCTAGTCCGGCACCTTCCATAACATTCTCTAAACGCTTCAAATTTTCTTCTTGTACCTGCAAAAGGGTATTTATCTGTGTTCTTTCTGTGTCGTAACGGTCTGCGACATCTTCCATTCGTTCGTGTAGTACGTCAGAAAGTGCTTTGATTTGCCCCTGCATGGTGTTTGAGATCTCATTAGTTTGCTCACCTAGATTCGAAGTATAGCCAGAGATACTCTCCGTCAGCTTGTTCATATTATCTTTTAACGAATCATCCATTCCTTGCTGAATTATCTGAGTCCGCTCAATGGATTCTTCTAACTTAGAACCAAGCCTTCCAAGAACCTCAGTTAATTTCTTAACCTCCTCGCCCGCGCTCTTACCTATTTGTTCTGCAACACTAGTTGCACCGGTATTGTTAAGAGCCTCTATTGCTAATAATAGTTTGTCCAATGCTGGCGTCAAGGAGGAGGCAAGCTTCTCATCTAAAGCTGAGGCAATACTGATAGCCAAATCTGTATTAAAGCTTTTAAGTTCCTTAGACTGTTGACAAGACTCTTTATATATGTCGGATAACCACGATTCAGGAGTCGATCTTGTGAAAATTTTATCTATATTCTTTTGTAGGGTATCGACAGCATGGCCTAGCTTATTGACATAATGCTTCTCGAATATAGAAAAAATAATAGAGAGAACGATACCATAAACAGATGTTGTAAAAGCAATACTAGCACCTGAAAGAAGACCAGCTATGCCATCAGTAAGTTTAGCAGGATCTTGTAAATGCTTAAAATCTAAGATGGATAAACCATAAGTAATACCAATAAAAGTTCCGAGTATCCCCAAGCCTGTTAGTAAACCGGGTACGGCATTGTAGAACCTGAGGTTCAGCCTTGGTATAACAAGACTGTTTTGATTAAAGAAGTGGTCTGAGTCTATTGTATTGTAGACCTTTTCGCCGCCATCAGTACCTTTAAACTTTACCAGGGTTTCATTGAATTCGGACCATAAGTGGCTGACATCACGCTCTTTGGCCAACATCTCTTCATTAAGCTCTTCAAAGCCTTCAGGAATTTTATCTGAGAATTTAACAAGTGTTGTATTAACACCAGCTAACGTCCTAAAACATGTCTTGTATCGTCCCCAAAATCTAAAAAGCCACCAAAAAAATGACAGAATAATTAATGAACTCCAAATTGACGAAAGCCACTGGTTGTTGCCGGGATAGAATGGAATTATGCTGTGAAGAAAATTAACCATGAAGATTCCTCATTTGTAAGAAATAAACAACAAAATTTGATTTTGAGTAACTAATTGTATCATATATAGATTTTCTCTTTAATAATTTTCTTGCATAGGAAAAAAACCTATACAGACAAAAAAAGCCCTCTTCGGCGTCTTCGCCGAAGGGGGCCGACTATTTTCTCCTCTCCCTGTCCTTCCAGACAGGGTAGACCTTTCGCCTTGTGCATATGCGAAGGTCCTTTTTCGAGAGGTTCATCTGGTGGCTTCTCGCCTGTTTTACAAGGCATTCGGCGAGCCTCACCTTCTGTTCCACTATGCCGTGCCATGCCGGGAGGCCGTTCAGCTTATTGAACTCCCTGATGCACCGCTTTCTATCGCCTGAATACGCTGCCTCCATAAGCCCGGCCCTTACGTTACGGTAGGTCTCCTTTGAGATCTTTACAGAGACTCCTCCGTTCCTGCCAAAGAGCCCCACAACAAGGAGCGTCTCAGGCCCAACCCGAACCTCTATGGGCCTTACGGTAAAGGAGTGGAATATGTCATCATATACGATATCATCCCTTATGACCCCCGGTGATTGCAGTATCCAGGCATATTTATCCCATCTCATAAATACAAAATTAGCAAATCTCTTCTTCTTCAGCCTGCTTCGCTGATCCTTGCTCTTATCCGCATGATACTTCGCTATTATCTTCCTGTCGATGGCAGAGAATTGCTCGCGTTTGCGCTCGGGGTATTCTACCTCGCAGTACTTTCTATATCCAAGAGACATATAATTCACCAGTTGCTGTAAGAGCCCCTGCCAGTTTTGTACTTCATAGGTGTAACCCATATATTTGACCTCCCGGTCTTTCATGAT